>JACOSL010000040.1 GCA_016179045.1 Fimbriimonas ginsengisoli
CGGTGGTTGCCACGGTCTGGGCGTGGTCCATGACCGAGATGCGCTCGAATAGGCCCGCCCCTCCGACCTCTTGCCAGAAGGCGGATGGATTGGACGAGGTCGCGGGTTTGGCGGCAAACATGGCTGGAGTGTACTTGTGGGAGGCTTGTCTGCGGTACCCCCTGCCCCTGCACGGCAATTGAACCCGGGAGGGGCACGCTCCCCCGTCGTGCCCGTGGGGTTCCCCAAGCGTCCGTTCAAGTTTCAGTGGTCTGGCCACTCACTGAAGCAGCGGCGCGGATTCCTCCGCCTCGCAGCGGAGCGCCGCCCCCCGCGCCTCCGCGCGACTCCCGCCGTGAGGCAGGGGTGTGCTCCTTTTCTCTGGGTCGCTCGCCCCGTCCCGGGTCTCGCTCGCCGTTCCTTTTGGCGACGCCATCCTTGGCGTCGCCCGGGAGTGGCACGCTGGGTCGTGTCCGCGTTGAAGCCAAGCTCAGAGCCACTGCAAAGCCATCACAAAGCGAGGGTGCTTACCTGGCGAAAACGAGCCGCTCCATAATCCACCCATGGCCCAGCAGGAATTGCCCACCGTCGACGACGTGCAGCGGCTGCTCCTGTTCCTCGGACTTCCGGTTATCCTTCTATGCGTCGTCGGGTTCATCGTGTTCACTCGCTGGGGGCGACGCCAAGCCGAGAAGTCCAAGCGCCAGCACCAAGAGACAGAAGACTCGAACAAGCCCAACTCCGGAACCTAACACACTCCATCAGGTTTCTCGCCTGCAACGGCTAAAGAAGCGCACCGCCGCGCCAATACCTAAACTGATGGCCCCGACTCCGCACGGTGGAATTGCGGGCATCGGTGGAACGCGACGTGTCTGAAATTCTATCGCAAGGCGAAATCGAGGCGCTGCTCAGTTCCCTCTCGACGGAAGGCGAGGGTGCGCCCGCGGCTGCGCCGGGCGCTCAAACTGGGCGAGGGCCCATCGGCGCTCCGCAACCGGCGGGCAGGCGGATGGGCAAGGCGCCGCAAGCGGGGTACGAGGTGTACGATTTCCGCCGCCCCGACAAGTTCAGCAAGGAGCAGCTTCGGACGCTTCAGATGCTGCACGAGACTTTCGCCCGCTTGGCGGGTTCGAGCCTATCCGCATATCTGCGAACCACGGTCAACATCGATTTGATCTCGCTGGAGCAGGTGTCGTACGAAGAGTATCTGCGCAGCATCAACCAGTCGGTCTTCACGATTCTCTCTCTTCCGCCACTTAGCGGCCAGGCCGTACTCGAGATCGAATTCTCGCTCGTATTCACCGTAATCGATCGGCTGCTCGGCGGCGTGGGCAAGGCGATCAGCCGCACCGTTCTCACCGACATCGAGCGCCCGCTTGTCAAGCAAACGGTCGAGCGCATGTTTCAGGCCTTGAAGAGCGCGTGGGAGGCGGTCGTGATCGTCAACCCCGGAATCGAGGGCATGGAAACGAGCGCCCAATTCGTTCAAGTCGCTCCACCCAACGACATCGTGGTCACGATGCTGTTCGAGGTGCGGATCGGCAGTCAGCGCAACGCGATGAGCCTTTGCATCCCCTACCTGGTGCTCAAGCCGATCACAGCCAAACTGAGCGCCCAGAAGTGGTTCTCAAACAGCAGCCGAAAGCTCAACCCGGCCGCTCGCCGGATGCTGACCTACAGCGTTAACCAGACGTCGGTGGACTGCTCGATTCGTCTCGGCAGTTCAAAGATCGACGTTCGCGATTTCGTTTGCCTCCAGCCGGGAGATGTGCTACGGCTGGAGCAGAAGGTGGACGACGACCTCCACCTGCTTGTGGGCGAAGTGCCCAAATTCACCGGCAAGCCGGCCCTTCAGGGCAAGAAATTGGTGTTCACCGTCAACGATACGATCGAGGAGTAAGCGTAACTACTATGGCGTCCATCCCAACCGAACTCGTCGCCCAAATCCAAGCCGTCCAGGATCAGATCTGGCAGGCGGTCTCGCAATCGGTCAGCGAGGCGGGCAAGATTACTGCGACCTTCGGCGAGGCGCAAACGGCCTTGACCAAGAGTGCCGACTTGCCGGCCGAGTTCGCCGAGCCGCTGCTCGTCGTGCAGTTCTCGTTTACGGACTTGCCCGGGAATCCCCAGGTTCTGCTGATGGGTGCAAGCTCGCTCGAAAGCCTCGCCGGTAATATCCTGAACGAGGAAGTCACCGCGAGCGAAAACGTCGCCACCGACGTGCGGCCCTCGCTGGAGGCGATCGTGCAAGGCATTTGCCTCGCCATCACCAACCTCCGCGAAAGCCCGTTCGTCGCCTCCGGCCTGACCCTGCGGTTTCAGCCCCTCGCCCTACCCGTCAACTTGGAGCAAAGCGAAGAGTTGGTCCGAACCCAGGTGAAGATCACCATGGGCGAAGACTCCGGGCTGATCACCTGGCTTGCCGACAGCGATACGATCCACCTCGTTTTGGGGCTCCAGCAGGTCGAGGAGGAGAGGGTCGCGCCCTTCCAGCAAATCGAAGGCGGGCTGAGCACACAGGGCGCGGGCCGCTCGTCCCTCGGCGAGGGCGAAGGCAGCATCGAGCTGATCCTCGATATCCCCCTCGAAATCAGCGTGGAACTCGGCCGGGTGAAGATGCTCGTGAAGGAAGTCATCGAACTCAGCACGGGGTCGATCGTCGAGATCGACAAGGCGGCGGGCGAGCCGGTCGACGTGATGGTGAACGGACGCCTGGTTGCTCGCGGCGAAGTGGTGGTGATCGAAGACAACTTTGGCGTGCGCATCACTGAGATATTGAACCCGCATGAGCGCCTGAACCGGCTTGGAGAAGTGGCTTGAGGCGAGGCTTTGCCGCTTTGATCCTTCCGCTGGCCTTGGCAGCCCTAAGCTACGCACAGGTGCAGGAGGGCTATCTCGGCACAAAACTCGGCTCAGGCGGTGCGGGCGCGCCGGCGGCGCAACCCGGCGCACCTGGGCTCGGTTCGTTCCTGCAGATGACCCTGGCGTTGGGGTTTGTGCTCGTCCTGGTTAAGACAGTTGTGCCCAAGCTGGCGGCAAAGCTCCAGCGCCGATTGGTCACTTCCCCCACCAGCACCCTCACGATCGAGGAAACGGCCAATTTCGCGGGCGGCACGCTCTACATCGTCCGAGCCCGCTCAAAGACCTTGCTCGTCAGCGCGGCACAGTCGGGCGTGTCCTGTCTATGCGATCTGAGCGACGCCGCTCCCGCGCCGCCCACCTTCCAAGAATTCGTCGATGAGGCCGTTCAGGACGCCTCGCGCGATCCGGCGGGCAATCCCGACGCCATTGAAATCGAACAGGCGCTCTCGCGGCTGGAGCGGCTGGCAAGGTAGCCCATGAGCCCGCAAGCCCGACGCTTTTGGCTGCGACTGATCCCGGTGATTTTACTAGCCGGGCTCGGCGTCCTTGCGTTGGCGCAATCACTTCCCACGCCGAGCGTCTCGATCAATCTTGGCCAAGCCCCGCCGGGAGCAGGCCAGAAGGGACCCCAAGAAGTTGCGTCGAGCCTCCAGATTCTCGCGCTGCTCACCGTCCTCAGCCTCGCCCCCGCGTTGCTGATCCTCACCACCGCCTTCACGCGCATCGTCATCATCTTCAGCTTTCTTCGCAACGCGCTCGGCACGCCGAGCATCCCGCCCAACCAGGTGCTGATCGGCCTCAGCCTCTTCCTCACCTTCTTTGTGATGGCCCCCACCTACGGGCGCATCAACGACGAAGCGGTCAAGCCCTACATGCAGAAGCAGATCGACCTCGATCAGGCGATCGAGCGTGGATCGAAGCCGCTGAGGGCGTTCATGCTGAAGAACACGTACGAGCAGGACCTGGTGCTGTTCGTAAACCTGCGCAAAGAGCAGCCAAAGACGATGGACGACGTTTCGCTCGTCACGCTCGTGCCCGCTTTCGTCATCAGTGAGCTCAAGACCGCTTTCGTAGTCGGCTTCTACATCTTCCTGCCGTTCCTGATCATCGACCTCGTGGTCGCGAGCGGCCTCATGAGCATGGGCATGATGATGCTGCCGCCAACCGTCGTCTCGCTGCCCGCCAAGCTGCTCGTGTTCGTGCTTGCGAACGGGTGGGCGACTTTGGTCAGCGCGATCATCACGGGGTATCGCTGATGGACCAAGGCATCCCGCTCGAGTTGGCACGGCAGGGCATCCAGGTTGCGCTCATGGTGTCGCTGCCGGTGCTTGCGGTAACCCTGTTTCTGGGCGTTCTCGTCAGCGTGTTCCAGGCCATCACCTCCGTTCAAGAGATGACCCTGTCGTTCGTGCCCAAGCTGATCGGGGTCGGCCTCGTGCTGACTTTCTTCGGCGGCTGGATGCTGACCACGCTCGTGGGCTTTGCCCACGCTTGCCTTGATCAAGCGGCCAGAGTCGGGCAATGAGTTCGGATACCGCACTGCTGTTTTCCTTTGCGTGCGTGTTCGTACGGTGCTCGGCGATGCTGCTCACTTCCCCGTTATTTGGCGCTCAGACTACGCCGTTGCAGGTTCGCGTGCTCTCCACGCTGGCGATCTCGGGGGCTCTCACCGTGGTTCTGCAGCCTCACATCGGGCCTGCGCCGGCGGACCTTTACGGGCTCGGCGCCGCGACGCTGCAGGAGGCGGTCGCGGGCATTTTGCTCGGATCGTTCGTTAACCTAGCCCTGCAAGCCGCCCAGATCGCGGGCTCGCTGATGGACACTCAGGTCGGGATGGGCATGAGCCAAGTGCTCAACCCCATAAACGGCGTGCCGGGCGGCGCGATCGCCCAGTTTAAGTTCATGCTCGCGACCGTCGTGTTCCTCTGCGTCGATGGGCACCACCAGATGCTGGCCGCGTTCGCGCGCAGCTATACACTTGCCCCCACCCTCTCCGCCTCGGTGATCGCAGGCAGCTTCGTGAGCATGCTCGGTTCCATGTGCCTGTTGGCAGTTCAGATTGCCGCGCCGGTCCTTGGCGCAAGCCTTGTCGTCGATGCCGCGCTTGGGCTCATCAACCGAGCGGTGCCCCAAATGCCCGCCATGCTCGTGGGCCTGCCCGCAAAGACCGCGATCGGCCTTGCCGCCGTTGGGCTTGTCGTGCCCGCCATCGCTGGCGGCGTTACGACGGGCCTTCAACTAGCATTCGACAACCTGGCGCCTATTTTCGCGAGTCGCTAAATGCCCGAAAACTCCGCCCAAGAGCGAACCGAGGAAGCCACCCCGAGGCGCAGGCAGAGGGCCCGCCGCAAGGGCACCGTCGCGCGTTCGAGCGACTTGACCGGCGCTCTCGTTACGGTGGCGCTGCTGATGGTCTTGCCCGCCGCGATGCTCAAGTTGGGATCGGGTTTCCTGCAGAGCGTGCGCATCGCGCTCTCGCATCTCGATGCCGACGCTAGCCCGGCCGCTATGGGACGCGCATTTGTCGCCGCGCTGCAACCGACCCTGCCTGGGCTTGCGATGCTCGTCGGCGGCGCGATGGCGGTGGGCCTGGCCGCGAACTTCGCGCAAGTTGGTTTTTCGTTCAGCGGCGAGGCCCTGTCGCCCAATTTCAGCCGCATCAATCCGATCAACGGCCTCAAGCGATTGCTTTCTTGGGCGGGCACCTTCGAGGGCTTGAAAGCGGTGTTCAAAAGCGTGATCTTCGGCTGGCTGGCCTATTGCGCCCTCGCGTCGCGCCAAGAAGATATCGCTGGACTCGCTTCGCTCGCTCCTGCGGCGAGCCTCAGTCTGATCGGCGCGCTGATCCGCTCGATCGCCTTGCGGGTAGCGATCGCCTGGCTGGCGCTGGCGGCGATAGACGCCTACTTCCAAAGGCGCCAAGTGAGCCGGCAGCTAATGATGACCAAGGAAGAATTGCGCGAGGAAATGAAGGAGACCGAAGGCTCGCCGGAGACGAAAGCCTATGTCGCGATGCGCCGGCGGAAGATCAAGCGCGGGATGATGGAGGCCGTGAAGAGGGCGGACGTAGTCATCACGAACCCAACCCATTACGCGATCGCGCTTGAATACGAGGCGGGGAAGCACGCGCCGATGGTCGTGGCCAAGGGCGCCGATTTCCTTGCCGCTCGGATTCGCGAGGTCGCGAGCGAAGCCAAGGTGCCGATCGTGCCGAATCCGCCCCTCGCCAGGGCGCTTTATCGCAAGTGCGAGGTGGGCGACTTCGTTCCGCGCGACTACTTCCAGGCCGTCGCCGAAGTCTTGGCCTACGTGTATCGCACGATCGGCCGGGCTCGCAAGGGTAAGGCCTAGGCTCGTCGAATCGTCGCCACCGCCATCGCGGCGATGCCTTCGCCGCGCCCGATCGCGCCCAGGCCCTCGTGAGTGGTTGCCTTCACGCTCACCCGGCCAGGCTCGATCCCAAGCGCCCGGGCCAGGGCTGCGCACATTTCACGAGCGCGAGGCATCACCTTCGGAGCCTCGGCCAGAACGGTCGTGTCGATGTGGACGATGCGCCAGCCCGCTTCGGCCAACCAGCCGGCGGTCGCCGCGAGGAACGCGGACGAGGGCTCGTTTCTCCACTGAGGCTCGGAGTTGGGGAAGCGCTGCCCGATGTCGCCCAGCCCCGCCGCGCCCAGGAGGGCGTCGGCGATCGCGTGGGCCAGGGCGTCGGCATCCGAGTGGCCGTCAAGACCCTGGTGACCCGCGAATTCGATCCCGCCAAGCATCAGCCTCCTGCCCGGGACGCTCGAAAATCGGTGCACGTCGTAGCCGATGCCGGTTCGCGTCTCCATTCCCTCGATGCTAGCCCTTGCTCGAGCCAAGTCTTCTGGCAATGTGACCTTGATGTTGGCGGGGTCGCCGGGCACGATTTCATAAGGCTGGCCGAGCGCCTCGACGAGGGCGATTTCATCGGGCGCTTCCTCGGAAACCGTTTCGTGACCCTTGAGCAGCAGGTCCCGCCAGCCGCCTTGCGGGGTTTGCATTGCGAATAGCCCATCTCTCGATACCCGCTCGAATTCTTTGCCCACACTGCGCCGAAGCGTGTCGGTCACCGCAAGCCCAGGAGCGGCCGCGCCCTTCCGTTCGATGGCGGCGACGACGTCTGAGATCAAGCGCGTGCTCGGAAAAGGCCGCGCCCCGTCGTGGATGAGCACCGCATCCGCATCGGCGGGCGCGGCTGAACACGCGGCGTAAGAGGACGCGCGGCGGGTCTCGCCACCCTCTACGACGAAGCTCGCCTCCGGTGCCTCCCCCGCGAATGTCAGGCGCGCTTCCGACCTGACCACAAGGCCCACGCCTGACACCGCGGGATGCAGCCTCAAAGCATCGTACGACCATCGCCAGAGCGCCTTGCCCCCCAAGGGCTCGAGCAGCTTGTTGGAGCCAAAGCGGCTCCCTTTGCCTCCGGCAAGGATCACGGCCACTACCTTCATGCCGCGACCCGGCTCATTTCTTGGGGCCGTTGGGGCGTCGGCGCTGGCCCCCGTTTTCTGGCGACTCCTCGTCCAGGATCTCCCCGAAAATCATCTTGCCCCGCTCGGTCTGGATCACCTGCGTGACTTCGATATCGAGAGTCTCGCCGATGTGGCTGCGCCCGTTCTCGATCACGACCATCGTGCCGTCGTCTAGGTACCCGATGCCCTGGCCCGGCTGGTTCCCCTCGCGGATCAGGGTCAGGTTGAGCGTTTCTTGCGGCAAGACGTTCGGCCGAAGGGCGAGCGCGAGATCGTTCAGGTTGAGCACCTTCACCTCTTGGAGCCCCGCGACCCGGTTGAGGTTGTGATCGTTGGTGACAAGGTCTGCGCCGATGGCCCGCGCCAGCCGCACGAGCCGGGAGTCGACGGAGTCCCCGATGTCGGGCGCCAGGCGATCCTGGGTGCCGACCTCAAGCTGAAAGTCGGCCTGCATGTGGCGCAACACGTCCAAGCCCCTTCGCCCGCGCTGGCGCCGGAGAGGGTCATGGTGATCAGCGATGTGCTGGAGCTCCTCGAGCACGAACTGGGGCACGTACATTCGGCCTTCCACGAAGCCGTTGCGCGCAACGTCGTAAATGCGCCCATCGATGATCACGTTGGTGTCGAGGAGCTTGACGCCGCTGCGCTTCATCGGTCCGCGGCCACGCTTCCATGGGAAGAACTCGCTGATCGACTGCATCATGTAGAGCGAGACGGTGATACATCCGACCGTCAGGATCAAAACCAGCCACGGGATCCAGGCGCGCTCGAGCGGCAGCGTCGTGAACATTGAAATGAGGGGAAACGACATCACGAGCCCGGCGAACACTCCAATCACGCTCGTCAGCCGGTCGCCGCTGTCCATCTTGTCCCAGTGCGAGAGGAGTCGGGCGACCCCGTCGTAAACCCTGCTGCCCAAATAGGCGCCCAGCATCGCGCCAAGCATTGCAAATGGCAAAATGCCGCCCCAGGAATGGGCCAGGGGATAGTGCTCCTCTGACTGCGTCATCGCCACGCCCCCGACCTCGGTGCGATGCGTCGAAGTTGGGGGCGTGGTCTTGCCAGCTGCCTGCTTTTGCGGGTGTGGATGCCGTACGCCCGCCTCGCCACTCTCGACCGCAGTTGCGGCAATTCGACCCTTGGCATAGCCGAACAGGGAATCAAGCGCGAGCGGGGCTGCTGCTCCGGCACTGACCGCGCCCGCCGCTGCCGCCAAGCCGACCACCGCGATGCGCGCTCTCATCGCCGGAGTCTCCTCGGAACGTGTGGGCCTGGGGTCTTCGATCATGGCTCGCCGTGGCGCTCGCTGAGCACCTGCATCTCCACTTTATCAAGAATTGGGAACACGAAGGCCTGCTCCACCGAGCCGTGCGCTAGCTTGAAGTGGGCGGCAGACATCTGGTCTTGGGGCAAGGTCGAATCGACGCCGATCCACCGGCGCCCGTCCCAGGCTTCCACCCAGGCGTGATAGTAAAACCGGCCTGCCGCATATATGAGTCCGCTGGCTAGCCGAGCCGAGATGCCGCTTGCCCTCAACAGGGTCGCGGTAAGCACGGCGTAATCACGGCACACGCCCTCCTTCGTCTTCCAAATCTCGGAGGCGTCGCGAAGGACGCCGATCCCCGCATTCGGCTTCATCTTGGAGTACACGAACCGGCGGACGCGCAAGCTAGCCTCGCGGACTCGCGCAGCTTTACCTACGACCTCTGCCGAGACACGCTTGAACAGTGGCGTATCGCTGGGGATGTCCAGGGATGGCCCGGAATACTGCCCAGCGCCAGACCTGGATTCGGCGAGGGTCTCGCCGGGCGTGTCGCCAAGCTGAGGTGGGTGGATATCCACTTCCCAGCCTTCACCCACACGGTGGAGGGATTGGTGGCCGTCGGAGGGAACGCGCGTCAGGTCCCGCCCGGTCACCAGCAACCGCAAATCGGAAAGGTGCTCTGGATCATCAAGGGGACGGTCCAGCGGCACGCTCCCGGCCCGCGCAAGGTCGATTGAGGTGGTGGCCGGCGGCCCGGTTGGCTCGGGGCCCTCTTCGGGGATCATCTCGATTCCCATCGGCCCCTCGATCTTAACGAGTTCGCTCTTCTCGTCCACGAAAATGCTGAGCGTCGTCCGCGGGTCCTCGACCTCGACAAGGGTCGCGTTGACCTGCTTTCCCCTCACGATCGTGTGAGACGGGCCCTTGACGGTTGCCCGGTTCTTGACGAACGAGGCGGTGTTGGGATCGAGCACGTAGAACGAGGCCGCCTTGAGTGCACCCCCCGGCTTGAGCACCTCTTGAAGAGGATCGTCGGTGAGCGGCGCGTCTTGGGGAATGTCGACGTCCTTGTTGGAAATCGCCCCGTTGTTATCCACCCTCAGGTGCGCAACCTTCTCCCCAAAGTCGGCCTCGACAAGTTGGGTGCGCCCGGCCGACTCGATCTTCGCGGTCATGCGCAAGGTCCGACCCGCCAGGTCGGTCCAGGTCGACGATTCCGCGTGCATTGTAAGCGGAGTACCTAGCAGCTGGGCGTCGATTGAGGTACGCGATTTTGTTTGCCGCGCCGGGCGCCCACCGAGGTCCGCGGGCTGAACGGTGAACGTGCTCTGACCGATGCGCTGCCCCAACAGGTACAGGCCGAGACGATGGGGCTGCGCAAGGGCAAAAGTAGCGATTGCAAGCAGGCCCAGCCACGCAAAGCGTCTCATCAGATCCCTTGCCTGTAATCTTGACAGCATGGCGGAACCGCGCGCTGACTCAGCCATATCGCGCGATCCGCCACCCAACTTGACGGCAAGCACGCTTCGTCGGTTCGTGCGCCCGGCAACTCTGCGATTCCGCCTTGCAAAAACCGGTGTTTGAACCGTCAGATTGACAGCGGACCGATGCGGTTCGGTATCTTGCTCGGGCGTCGATCCGCCCCTTTAGAAACCGGATTGGTCGGCGCGCGCTAGCGGCCAGGTCGATCAAGTCGTCAAGCTGAACACGGTAACCCGAGTCCCCGATTGAACATGGCACGCAAACTCGTCATCGTCGAATCGCCCGCGAAGGCAAAGACGATCCGCAGCTACCTCGGGCCGGACTACGAGGTGGAAGCGAGCGTCGGACACATCCGCGACCTTCCCCTCAATGGCAAGAGCCTTCCTGTCGAGCTCCGGAAGAAATGGTGGGCCGATTACGCGGTCGACATCGACAATGGGTTCGAGCCCATCTACGAGGTGCCGCGCGAGAAGGCTGCGCAAGTTGCCCGTCTGAGGGCAGCGATGAAGGGTAAGGACACCCTCGTGCTCGCCACCGACGAAGACCGCGAGGGCGAGAGCATTAGCTGGCATCTGCTCCAGGTGCTGAAACCGGCCAAAGGAGTGGCGGTGCAACGCATTGCCTTTCACGAGATCACCCGGGACGCGATTCAGGATGCGCTCCACCACCCGCGCGCGGTCGACCAGAAGCTGGTTGAGGCTCAAGAGACGCGGCGCATCCTCGACCGCCTGTACGGCTATGCGCTGTCTCCCGTTCTTTGGTCGACGGTCAATAAGAAGCTGAGCGCGGGCCGCGTTCAGAGCCCGGCGGTGAAGCTGATCGTCGAACGGGAAGAGGCGAGACGGCGCTTTCACGTGAGCGTCTACTGGGATTTGCGGGCAACCCTGTCTAAGTCCAAAGCCGGCGAACCCGCTTTTGCGGCTGATTTACGATCGATCGACGGACGGCGCGTGGCCACTGGAGAGGATTTCGACGATGAGACCGGCCAGTTGGCGCCCACCAAGGGCCAACCGCCTCTCTTGCTCGACGAGGACGCCGCCAACGGCCTTACCGAATCGGCCCGGACTGCAAGCCCCTGGACGGTGAAGCGGTTGGAGTCCAAGGAGGGCGTCGAGAAGCCCGCGCCGCCGTTCATGACGACCACGCTGCAGCAAGAGGCGAACCGTAAGTTCGGCTTCGCCGCGGACCGCACGATGCGCATCGCCCAGCAGCTCTACGAAGGAGTGGACATTGGTGGCGAGCAAGTGGGCCTGATCACCTATATGAGAACGGATTCGCTTGCGCTATCCGATGAGGCTCTACGCTTGATCCGACGGCTAATCGAGCGCGACTATCCGGATTGCCTCCCGGCGCAGGCCCAGCGCTACGCCTCCAAGGTGCGAAACGCCCAGGAAGCCCACGAGGCCATCCGCCCAACCGACCCCGACCGCAAGCCCGACACTGTGGCTCGGTACCTTTCCGAAGACCAGGGCCGGCTGTACGACCTGATCTGGAAGCGCGCGGTCGCAAGTCAGATGAAGCCGGCGCGGGTCCTCAAGACGGAGGTGGAGATCGCGGTCAACACGGGCGAGCGACGCCTGCGCTTCGCAACGAGCGGAAAGCAGATTCTGTTCGACGGCTTCCGACGCCTGTACATCGAAGGCTCGGACGATCCGGATTCGGAACGCGAACGCATGGAGCGACGGTTGCCAATTCTTGCCGTCGGGATGGAATTGAGCGCGAATTCGGTCGAGCCCTTGCGGCACGAGACGAAGCCGCCGCCACGCTTCACGGACGCAACCCTCATCAAGCGCCTCGAAGAGCTTGGCATCGGCCGACCGAGCACCTACGCATCGATCATCGGCACGATCGTGGATCGGGGCTATGTGCGCAAGCAAGGTCGGTTGCTGTTTCCAACTTTTAGGGCCATGCTTGCCATCCAGGTCCTCGAATCGGGATTCGCTGAGTTCATGGAACTTGGCTTTACCGTGCGTATGGACGAAGTGCTCGACGAGATCGCGAACGGCGCCGCGAGTTCGCGCGCATACCTCACCGAGTTCTTCCTTGGCAGCGAGGGCCAGCCCGGGCTTAGAGAGATCGTCCAAACCCGCCGCCGAAGCGTTCCGTATCCCGCGTATCTCATCGGTCCCCACCCCCAAACGGGCGAACCGATCGTGGTCCGCTCGGGCAAGGATGGCGGCGCATTCCTGCAACAGGGCGAATCCAGTGCGCGCCGCTTCGCGAATGTTCCGGACGACGTCGCTCCCGCCGATCTGGGCCTCGAAGCCGCGGTTGGGCTGCTCGAGCAGAAGACGTCGGCCCCCGAATCGATCGGAGTCCACCCAGTAAGCGGCCGCCGGCTGCTGCTCCGGCATCGCAACGGTTACTACATAGAAGTCGAGCGGACCGAGGAGGAGCTCGCCCACAAGCTGAAGCCCACCTGGATTTCGCTCCCGCCCGGCGAGGAGCCGAGGAACTTGTCGGAGCGCGATGTCGCTTTGCTCTGCTCCTTGCCCAAGTCCCTTGGGGCTCATCCCGCAAGCGGCGAGCAGATTTCGCTGAGGATCGGCAAGTACGGAGCTTACGTTGAGAGCGGCGCCGAGCGTCGCACCGTAGAGGACTGGCGCGAGGCGGCCGAGTGGACGCCGGAACGCGCGGCCCAGGCGCTGAGCGAGCCGCCCAAGCACGTCGCCACTAAGGGCTCCATCTCAGTGCTGAAGGAACTCGGCTTGATCGACGGCTCGACGAGAGCCGTTCGCGTAATGAGCGGACGCTTCGGCCCCTACGTCACCGACGGCGAAGTCAACGCGACGTTGCCAAGGGGCTCCGATCCGATGACGCTGACCCCCGATGCGGCAGCGGCCCTGCTGGCGCATAAGCGAGCCCAGGGGCCTTCCCCGCGCCCGCGTCGCTTCGCAAAGGCGCGCGCCGCGCCTTCAAGACGCAAGAAAGTCGGCTAACCAGGCTTCTTGCTCAACTCCTCGATCAGGCTGGAGATGCGCGCCCTCATGCGCGTCGAGAACATCGGTTTGGCTTGCTTTTCCTTGAGTGCAGCGAGGAACTCGGGATCCTTGCGCTGACCGATCGCGTCGAGGGCGGCGAAGACGAGCCCGAAGCCATCACCAAGGAGAGCTTCCATGATCGCTTTCCGGCTCGTGGGCTCGCCAGGCTCGAGGGCGCCCATGGCCGCTATCGCGGCGCCTCGTAGCCCATCGCTGTTTTCAGGACTTGCCGCCGCCAGCAACATGCCGAGAGCCTCGGGCTTTCGGGCCCGCGCGAGCGCGGTGAACGCCGCCCTGCGGATGACTTCATCGCGCGAATCCATGCCTGCTGCCTTTTGAATCAGGCTGGCATGCTTCGCGCTGTCCCAAATGCCGAGGGTCTCGACCGCGGCGGCGACCACCGCATAAGGCTGTCGGTCGGAGATCAGCCCCCCAATCACGACCTCTTCCTCCATGGACGGTTTCAGCTTGCCAAGAGCCCGGACCGCTTGCGCCCGGCGATCCACGTTCTTATGAGTAAGGGAGGACTGGTACAACCATTCGAATTTCTCCATCTTGAGATCGGCGAGCGGGGCGAGATCGGTAATCGCCGGGAAGGCGTCGTCGTCTTTGTTCAGGGTTTCGACCGCCGCCCCGATGGCCTTCGGGTCTGGCGTGCCCGAAAGCAGAGTCTTGAACGCAAACTGCCGGTCGATCGAATTAGGCGCCAGCTTGAGAACGAACGGAAGCTCCTCCGCGCTCCACGGCTGCTTTGGAATTTCGCGTAGGAACTCGTGGTCGGGATCGAACAGCACTGTCTTGGGCCTGGCGCCCGCACCGAAGCGGAACTCCTGGTCTGCCGCGTTCAGGTGTACCGAGCGTCGATCGACGGTATCGCCCACCAAGGCAACATGAGTTGGCACGTCGTAGATCGGGGCGCCATCCGTGGTGTCCTGGGTCTGCTTTACGTGAACGACGACCTCCTTCTTGGCCTCGTCCCAACTCCACGACCAGTCGATGACGGGATGGCCCGGCTTGTAGATCCACTGGTTCCAGAACGGTTCCAGATCGATGCCGGATGACTCGGTCATCGAGCGGCAGAGCTGCTGGCTTTCCACCGGCTCGTGGGCGTGCTTGGTTAGGTAATCGTGCAGGCCCTGGAAGAAGACCTTGTCGCCAAGCTGCTTCCTCAGCGTGTGGAGGATGACGCCCCCCTTTGGATAGGTGTGGCGGTCGAACATCGCGCCGGGATCGGCATAGAAGTTGGTCACTAGCGGCCGCTTGTAATGCTTCGCCTCGTCGAAGTACTGCTGCATGTCGGATTCGACGTCTTGCTCGAACGCGTTCTTGCCCCGCGCGTGCTCGATGTAGATCATCTCCATGAACGTGGCGAAGCTCTCGTTCAGCCAGATGTGGCCCCAGTCTTTGCATGTCACGAAATCGCCGAACCACTGGTGGCCCAGTTCGTGCGAGTTCACCCAGTCCATCTGGTGCTCGCCCGCGCGCGGGTCGGTGAGCGAACCCTCGCCGAGCGTTGTGGCGCTCACATTCTCCATGCCGCCGCCGAAATCGAACATCGCGTCCTGGGCGTATTTGGGCCACGGATACTTCACGCCGAGCTTGTCGGAGAAGAAGCTGAGCATGTCCTTCGTGTTGCCGAACGAGTAGTCGATCAAATTGCCCATGCCCTTGGGCACCACGTATAGCAGCGGCACGCCCTTCCAATTGTCGCGCTTGATGTCGAACGGTCCGCCGCAAAGCGAGAGCAGGTAGGTCGCGTGCGGCATATCCAGCTTCCAGTGGAACGTGCGTCGCTTGCCGTCTTTGGATTGCTCGTCCGAGACCAGCACACCGTTGCCGATCACGTCCCACCCGGCGGGCACAGTAGTGGTCGTCTCGCTCGTGGTGAAATCGTTGGGGTAATCCCACGTGGGCGCCCACTCGCTGTTCGAGTTCGTCTCGCCTTGGGTGAAGAATCCCTCGCGGTTGGCGACTTTGCCCTTCGGCTCGACCCAGTTCCATCCGTCGCTCTCTCCCTTCCCGAAGTTATAAGCCACCTCGATCTGCACTTTCTCGCCTCGGACGAGCGGATGCACGGCGATGTGCAATTCGTCCTCCTTGCGCTCGAATTTGGCGTCGGCGCCGTCGACCTTTACCCCTTCGATCTTGAGGTTCTTGCCGGCGTGCAGCACGATCTCGCTCACCCCGTCGCGCAGCGCGGCCATCGTGTTCACCGATCGGCCGACGACCTTACGGGCGGGGTAGTCCACGTCGAGGGTGACGGCGAGGTGAAGCAGGTCGCACACGCGGTCGGGCGCGTATTGAAACTTCGCGGCGGGCGCGGCGAATGGGTTCTGCGGGCGTTGGGCGATGCCGGTGGCGGCGAGGCCGAGGGCGAGGGCGAAGAGAAGGGCGCGTGATCTCATGGGGTCCAATTTGTTTACCCGAGCGGGCCGCGATGCGCTGGGACCCTACCGGCCAGCCATCGGCATTGAGATGAGATGAAGACGGAGCCATCCAACAACGGTCGGCAAGTGACGCCATGGATGCGTCCGGCAAGAACGGCAAGCGAGCCCCGATGAAATCGGGGCGAGCGCAGCCAGAAGAGATCTACTCCCCCTCCCATTCCAGGGAGGGGGAGTGAGGGGGCGGGCGTCGGCGGCTCGAGTGCTTCAGGAGAACAACGAAACAGACCCTCCAGACTGCGAGTCTGGAGGGATGCCTCCCGCATCACACCCTCTCTTGCGTTCGCTTCCGCCTTCGCCGGAGACGCCGGCGGAGCCGTTCACGCTTTCTCCCCCTCAAAGGGGGAGATGGTCCGGCCATTGCAAAGCCACGCAAAGCGCTCCGCTACGCCTTGAGCGCTTCCGCGCCGCCGACCACTTCAAGAATCTCCTTGGTGATCGCGGCCTGGCGCTCGCGGTTCGCCTTCAGGGTAAGGCTCGAGATCATCTTGCCCGCGTTATCGGTCGCGCTCGTCATCGCGGTCATCTGCGCGCCGAACTGGCTCGCGGTCGATTCCAGCATCGCCTGCCACACCAGCGTTTGGAAGTAGCGCGGAAGCAGAGTGCCGAGGATCGCTTCGGGGCTGGGCTCGAACTCCAAGCCGGCGCCCGCCCCCGCCTCGCCTTCCGGCGGCTCGATGGGAAGGAGCTGTACCAGCTGGGGCAATTGACGCATCGCGGAGAGGAACTTCGAGTAGCAGATGTAGATCGCGTCCACCTCGCCCGACTCGAACTGCTCACGGGCGAAGGTGGTGATCTCCACCGCGTCGGATAGGCGCGCGCCGGCTGCGGGAATGGACATCGATTTTGCGACGTCGTAGCCCCGCCGCGTAAAGAAGACGGTGCCCTTCTTGCCCATGGTGATCAGCCGAACCGGGATCGTCTGGGCGGCGGCGAAATCGGCCGTCTTGCGAATGAGATTGGTGTTGAAGGAACCAGCCAGGCCACGGTCGGACGAAATCAGAATCACGCCGATCCGGCGCACCTCTCGCCGTTCGAGCAGCGGATGCGGCGGAAGATCGCCCGTGCTCGCGAGCGAGCCCATGAGGCCGCGCAGCTTTTCGGAATACGGCCGGGCCTCCAGCACGCGTTCGGTGGCCCGCCGCAAGCGCGCCGCCGCGACCAGCTTCATCGCGCGGGTGATCTGCTGGATGTTCGTCGCGGTGCGAATCCGCTTCCGAATTTGCTTGAGCGTCGCCATCGCGCCTTACGCCTTCGCGGCTCCCGCCGTGAACTGTTTCTTGAACTCATCGAACGCCTTGAGCAGGGTCGTTTCCACTTCCTTCTCAAGCGAGCGCTTGGTTCGGATCGATTCCACCGCGTCCGGATACTTGTCGTAGACGAACTTCAGCAACCCTTCCTCGAATCCTTTGACTTGGTCGTTCGTGAGGTCATCGAGGAACGCATTCGTGCCGGCGAAGATCGAGATCACTTGATCCTCGACCTTGAACGGGGTGGCGAGGTCTTGCTTGAGCAGTTCGGTCAGGCGCTGGCCTCGGATGAGCTGCATTTGGGTGGCACGATCGAGGTCGCTCGCGAACTGGCTGAAGGCGGCCACGTCCCGGTATTGCGCCATCTCGAGTTTCAGCTTGCCCGCCGCGCTCTTCATAGCCTTGATCTGGGCGTTGCCGCCCACGCGGCTGACCGAGATGCCGACGTTAATCGCGGGGCGGACGCCCGCGAAGAACAGATCGGGCTCCAGATAGATCTGGCCGTCCGTGATCGAAATCACGTTGGTCGGGATGTAAGCGGAAACGTCGCCCGACTGGGTTTCGATGATCGGCAGCGCGGTGAGAGAGCCGCCGCCCAGTTCGTCGTTCAGCTTGGCCGCGCGCTCGAGCAGGCGGCTGTGCAGATAGAACACGTCGCCGGGATAAGCCTCGCGGCCGGGCGGGCGGCGCAGGAGCAGGGAAACGGCCCGATAGGCCTGCGCGTGCTTGGAGAGATCGTCGTAAACCGCAAGCGCGTGCTTGCCGCTGTCGCGGAAATATTCGCCGATCGTGCAGCCCGCGAACGGTGCGAGATACTGCATGGCGTTCGCATCCGAGGCGGAGGCCACGACCACGCAGGTGTAAGCCATCGCGCCGTGCTCGGTGAGGGTTTGGACGACGCGCGCCACGTTGGCCATCTTTTGGCCGCACGCGACATAGATGCAGTACACCGGCGAGCCGCCCGGCTCGTGGGTCGACTTCTGGTTGATGATGGTGTCGATGCAGATCGAGCTCTTGCCGGTCTGGCGGTCTCCGATCACAAGTTCGCGCTGACCGCGCCCGATCGGGATCATCGCGTCGATCGCCTTGATGCCCGTCTGCAGCGGCTCTTTGACGGGCTGGCGCTGAACGACGCCGGGTGCGATGAGCTCGATGCGCCTAAACTCGGTCGCCGCGATCGGGCCCTTGCCATCGACCGGCTGCCCGAGCGCGTTCACGACGCGGCCCATCATCGCCTGGCCCACCGGGATTTCGATGATGCGGCCCGTCTCCTTGACCGGGTCGCCCTCTTTAATCAAGGTGTCGTCCCCGATGAGCACCGCGCCGATCGAGTCTTCCTCCAAGTTCAGGGCAAGGCCCATGACCCCACTCGGGAATTCAAGCAGCTCACCCATCTGGCAGTCGGGGAGGCCGTAAACGCGCGAGATGCCGTCGCCGACCTGGAGGACGGTGCCGACATGCTGCTTTTCCACTTTGCGCTCGAACTTCTGCAGTTCTTGCTCGAGGATCGAGGTGATTTCTTCGGGTCGAATTGGCATGGGTTTCTCTGGTTGGGTTGGGGAATTCAGGTTTGCATCAGCACGTCGTGCCGGAGCCGATCGCCCAGCAAGTTCAGGCTGCCACGCAGGGTGCCGTCCAATACGATGTTTTCGAAAGCGACTTTGACGCCGCCGATCAGCCTGGGATCGACGAGGAAATGGGGCTCGATCGCCTTGCCGGTAATAAGGCCCACCTTAGCTACGACCTGCTTCTGCTGGTCCTTGTCGAGAGCCTCGGCGGAAGAGACGGTGGCGAAGATCACGCCGTCGTGGCGTCTCCGAAGAGTGACGAACTCTTCGCGAAGCGCCTCGACTTCGCCCTCGCGCCGCTTTTCGAGCATCAGGCGCAGGGCTTGCATCGTGAGCGCGGTCACGCGGTCGGAGAACAGCTTCTCGGCGATCTTCAGCTTCTCTTCGCGGCCCACGTAGGGGCTCAAAAGAAAGCCGCGAAAGCCCTTGTCGTGGCTGAGCAGCCCAACGATGCCGGCAAGGTCTTCCTCGACGCTCTTCACGACGTCGTAGCGGAGCGCGGTCGCAAAGAGCGCGGCCGCATAACGCCGGGCAACTCGACGATCCTGCATCGCTAGCGCGCCGCCCCCGCCTTGTCGACGAAGTCTTGGACGAGCTTTCTATTCGTCGCGCTGTCCATGTTCTCGCCAAGCAGCTTCTCGGTCGCGCCGAGCGAGAGGTTCACCACGTGCAACCGGAGCTCGGTGAGCACGCGGTTCTTCTCCGCTTCGATCTCCCGCTCCGCCTTGCGTCGCAGTTCGTCGGCGTGCGACGCGGCCTCCGCGCGCAGGGCCTGACCCAGCTCCTGGGCCTTCTTGATCTCGGCTTGAATCCGCTCGCGTGCGTCCGCCTCGGTCTGAACAAGCCGATGCTCGTACTCCGACCTCATCTTCGTCATCTCGCCCCGAAGCTCTTCAGCCTCGGCGAACGTACGTTCCAGCTCGCTCGTTCGTCCGCCGATCGCCGCCGCAAGCGGCGCGATGAAAAATATGCGGATGACCGGGAACAGGATGAGCAACACGCCCATCATCGACACCGTCTTGCCCGGATCGAACGGGATGCCGCTCTTGTTCATCGCCTCGACGAACCCGAGATGCACGTTGAGGGACACGTACATGCCCCCCATCATCAGCCCGATGCCGATAACGGTGGCTACGACGACGGCGGCGGCGCCGCCCGAGTTTCTCTCCGTACTCATCGAATCTCAATCCTCGTTCGCCGCCGGCGGCGGCGAACAGCCGTTACATGCCCTTGACGATGCCCGGGGCGACGAACACGCTCAGGAGGAACACAAGCTCCACGAACGCGAACGCGATCAGCATGACGACCTGCAGACGGCCGATCGCCTCTGGTTGGCGGGACATGCCCGTCAGCGCGCCGAAGCCGATTAGTCCAAGGCCGAGGGCAACTCCCAAGGCAGCGATTCCAAGTCCAAGCATTTCTGTTTCATCCTCCTGATGTCGGTCGGTTGCCTTTGCCGCTAGGCCAACCTTCTAGTGCGCGGCGGCGGGCGCGTGCCTTTCGCCGTGTCCCTCCTCATGATGCGTGACCAGCGAAATGTACACGCACGTTAGCAGCGTGAAGATCATCGCCTGCACCACGCAGGTGAGCAACTTGATCGGAAGCAAGAACATCCCGTAGGGAACCAAGATCGGCTCGCCCAGCTTGTTCATCGATTCGACCGCCACATGGCCGCCGTGGATGTTTCCAAACAGCCGCAGACTGAGCGACACGTTCTTGAGCACCTCGCTGATGAGTTCCACCACGAAGATGAGCCCCGAGATGATCACGAGCACTCCGCCGAGCTTCGGCCCCGCAAAGTGCTTTACGTGCCCAAACAAGCCGTTGGCCCGCACGCCCTCGTACTGCACATAGCCCACCGCGATGAGCGCCATCGCGAAATTGAAGCTCAGATCGGCGGTAGGCGATTCGCCCAGAAACAAGGCCACGATGTTGCCCGTGAAGATCACGAGCCACAAGACCATGACCATCGGGACGTACTTGCGACCGTGGTTTCCGATGATCACGACGCACATGTTCTCGATGAACAAATAGACTTGCTCGAAGCCTTGAGTGATCGGGTTCTTGAACACCCGTTCGTTCAGCCCTTTCTTCGCGTAGCTCATGAGCCCGAAGAGGATCGCAAGAACGAACAGAACGTTGACCCACAAGCCCAGGTAGCTGAGCCCCTCGTGAGTCTGTTCCGCTTCCGCGATCAGGGATGATCCGAGGGTGAAAAGACCGCCCATACAGCAACAATGGGCTTTAGCGCGGTGCCAAAACCCATCCGACCAGTCCGGAGTATACCAGTCCGAGCCCGGTCAGAAAGCAAGGCGGAGCGGCCTCCCCGACCTTGTAAGTCAGCCATACGAGACCCACGAAGATTGGCACCTTCGCGAGGAACGCTACGACCACGAAGACCGAGCCGAGCGACGCGGTACGGCCGCTTGGCGGCAGCGTGCCGAGCAGCTTGATCGCGGCCCACAGAGCCCAGAGGTTGAACAGCGAGCCGCCAAGGCCCATCGTCATGCCGATTAGCCCCGTTCGCCCGCCTGTCAAGGCCGCCCCGACCAGAGCGATGCAGGCGAGGCTCGCGCCCGCGCGCCAGAACCACGTCACTTGAGGTTGCTCGCCCGCGACAGGATTACAAGAGCCATGGCGACTCCGACGCAAGCGCCGAGCACGGTGCCGATTCCGAGCCCCATGCGCGTGCCCGCTTTCTCGTCGACCAGCCAGCCGATCAAGGCGCCTAGTAGTGGCGTCCCGACGATCGTGTAGGCGATGGTGAGCCCAAAGCCGAGGCCGCGCGAGCTTTCCCGGTCGAGCTGCTGCTCACGTTCCGCCTCGCGCGCCTTCGACTCGCGTCGCTCGTGCAGGCTCTGCGCTCGATCCTGAATGCCGCGCACGCGCTCTTCGAACTCCTCGTCCAAGTCCGGGGCCGGGGGTGTCTGGGCCAGGGCGCCGAGCTCGCTCTCACCGAGAAGCGCGGTGAGACGCCGCTCCAATTCCTCATCGCTCGGCTTGTCCTCCGGGCGCGGGCGCTCTTCCGGCATACTTCGATGAGAGTACCGGACGGGCTTGGAGCCCGACGGACGCCGCCATGCCGACCGCCTACCGTACGCTGGATTCGGAGACCCAATTCCTGAAGGGCGTGGGCCCGCGCTTTGCCGCCGCGATGGCTAAGGCGGGGTTGCGCACCGTGCGCGACGTGCTCTATCACCTCCCGAGACGCTACGAGGATCGACGCCACATCCCGCCCATCGCCTCGGTCCGGCCCGGGCAGTTTGTGACGGTAAAGGGGGAGCTCACCGCAATCGAGGGTCGGCCCATGCGGCGCGGAATGGTGATCGTGCGCGGCACCCTCAGCGATGCGACCGGCAATATCGATCTGGTCTGGTTCAACCAGCCTTGGCATCGCCGCCAACTGGAGAAAGCCCGCGGCCAGACCGTGATCGCCTACGGCATGGCCAAGGAGGCGCGCTGGGGCTGCGAGATCGCCTCTCCCGAATACGAAATCCTTGGGGATGGGGACGATGCCGAGGCGTTCGCGCGAATCGTCCCCGTGTATCCGCTCACCGACGGGCTGCCGCAGGTCACGGTGCGCAAAGCGGCGCGCGATGCGATCGCGCGGTACCTCGACGCGGTCCAGGACCCTCTGCCGTCGTGGATTTTGCGCGAGCAGATGCTGAGGGACCTCCGCTGGTGCCTGCGGCAGATTCACCAGCCGGAGAGCGACGATCTGCGCCTCGAGGCCCGCCGCCGGCTGGTGTTCGAAGAGTTCCTCGTGCTTCAGGTCGCCCTTGCCATGCGGCGGGCCGAGACCCACGCCGAAATCGGCACCTGCTTCCCAATATCCAGGCTCCTGGCCGCCCCCGCGCCGGTGAAGGCGAAGCAAAAAGCGCCGCCGCCCAGCGCCCTCTTCACCGAAATCGAGGCGGAGCTTCGCGAAGCCGAGCCGCTCTGGGATCAAATCCATCGCATGCTGCCCTTCGAGTTAACCGGCGCGCAGCGCCGGGTGATCGAGGAGATTTGGGCCGACATGGAGAGCCCCCACCCGATGAATCGCCTCTTGCAAGGGGACGTCGGCTCGGGCAAGACGGCGGTGGCGGCTTGCGCGATGCTGGCGGCGGTGCGCTGCGGATACCAGTCCGCCCTCATGGCCCCCACCGAGATCCTCGCCGAGCAACACCACGCCAATCTCCGTGAGATCTTCGAGCCGCTCGGCATCGAGATCGCGCTCCTCGTCGGCAAGCAGACCCCGACTCAGAAGAAGAAGGCGGCGGCGCGCACCGCGAGCGGGGCGGCCCATCTGGCCGTTGGCACCCACGCGCTGATTCAAGAGGGCGTGAGCTTTGCCAAACTCGGTCTGGTCGTGATCGACGAGCAGCACCGCTTTGGGGTTTTGCAGCGCGCCGCGTTGCGCGAAAAGGGTCTCGGCAACCCCGACGTGCTCGTGATGACCGCGACCCCCATCCCGCGCACCCTCACGATGACGCTATATGGCGACCTCGACCTCTCGGTCATCGACGAGATGCCGCCCGGCCGCATGCCCGTTCGCACCCACGCGAAGACGCCAGGCGAGCGCGAGAGCGTCTACAAAGGGGTGCGCAAGCTCATCGAAAGCGGCAGGCAGGCCTACTTCGTGTGCCCGATGGTGAGCGAGAGCGAGAAGATGCTCGCGCAGGCGGCGGAAGAACTGGCGTATCGGCTGCGACAGGAGGTGTATCCGGACCTGCGCATCGGCCTCCTTCACGGTCAATTGCCCTCAAAGCAGAAGGAGGAGGCGATGGACGCGTTTCGCCGCCATGAGCTCGACATCCTCGTCAGCACGACCGTGATCGAGGTGGGCGTCGACGTAGCCAACGCCAGCGTGATGGTGGTCGAAGATGCCAACCGTTTTGGACTGAGCCAGTTGCACCAGCTTCGCGGACGGGTGGGCCGCGGCGCCCATCAGAGCTTTTGCATCCTCATCGGCGACGCCCGCACCGACGACGCCCAAGCTAGGCTGGACATAATGGTGCAGACCCAAGACGGATTCAAAATCGCGGAGGAAGACCTTCGGCTGCGCGGTCCGGGCGAACTGGCGGGAACCCGCCAGAGCGGAAATGTCGAATTCAAAATCGCCGATCTAGTTCAAGATGGGAAGATGCTTGAAGTTGCGCGCCAGGTTGCCATCGAGTTGATCCGTCGCGATCCGCACCTCGCCGCGCGTGAACATCAGGCTCTGCGGCAGCGCGTGACCGAGGAGCGTCCCTCGCTGATGGCGGTGGTGAGCGTTTCATGAGCCGGTATGCGCGCCAGATCGTGCTGCCCGAGGTGGGGCTGGAGGGCCAAGAACGACTGCGCCACGCCCGGGTGCTGATCGTGGGGGTCGGCGGCCTTGGCGCGCCGGCGGCGATCTATCTTGCCGCCGCGGGGGTGGGCACGATCGGCTTGGTCGACGCGGACGAAGTGGCTCTGGACAATCTTCACCGCCAAATCATGTACACAACCGGCGAGGTGGGGGAGCTCAAGGTGGAGGCGGCGGCGCGTCGGCTGCGCGCCATGAACTCCGAAATCGAGGTGACGCCGCATGCCTTGAACCTCACGCCCGAGAACGCGCGCGCGTTGATCGAACCCTACGATATGGTGCTCGATGGCACCGACAACTTCGCCGCCCGCTACGCCATCAACGACGCTTGCGTACAACTTGGGCGGCCTAACGTGCACGCATCGGTGTATCAGTTTCAGGGTCAGGTGTCGGTATTCTCGACCCGTGGTGGCCCCTGCTATAGGTGCCTCTTCCCCACTCCTCCCGGTCCGGGGGAGGCTCCATCCTGCGCCGAAGCGGGGGTGTTGGGGGCACTGCCGGGCGTGCTCGGCACAATGCAGGCGGTCGAGGCTCTCAAGCTCATTCTCGGCGTGGGCAAACCCCTGATCGGGCGGCTCTTAATGGTCGATGCGTTCGCGATGAGGTTTCAAGAGATCGCTTCGGCCCGCAATCCCGCGTGTCCGTGTTGTGGTGTGAGCTCGCAGCGATCGGCGCCGGCTATGATCCAAACCTGCACCGCGCGGGCGGTGGCGAGAACCGACTCCAACGGAATCCTTGAGGTTTTGGCCCCAGACCTCGCTTCGGAACTCGCTGGGCCACGTCCCCCGGTTCTTCTCGATGTGCGCGAGCCGCACGAACTGATGGTCAGCACTCTGCCTGGGGCGATCCATATTCCGATAGGCGAAATCCCCCTGCGCCTGGGCGAACTGGATTCAAGCAGGCCCACGGTCGTGTTTTGCCGCAGCGGCGCGCGCAGCGCGAGCGTGGCCGCTTACCTGGCCGCGCGTGGCTTCAAGGATGTGCGCAACCTGGCGGACGGGATCAACGGCTGGGCGCGAACGGTCGATCGCAAGCTGACGCTTTACTAGAAGCGCGCGTCGGAGGCCATGTTTGTCAGCACCGGCAAGGTCGGGGTCTGGCGGCTCCCGCCGCCGGTCGTGCCCGTATCGCCGCGCCGAATCTTGAAGAACACCTGCCAGCCAAATTCCTCGATCGGAATACGATTCGAGCGCATCTCGGTAATGACGGCGGCGAACGCACCGGTGAATATGCCCACCGACTTGCCAGCATTCACATGAGCGTAGACTGCTTCGCCCGGAAGGGTCGCTTGCACTTGGGCGATCGAGCCCACGCGGGGGGTCTCCATGCCGAAGTATCGCCCGTCACTAACCGGGCGGCTGACCTGATAAAAGGCGAAGATGCGCGCGCCTTTGGCCATGAACAGGCCGTAAATGTCGCTCTTGGCCACCATCGCGCCTAGTGCGGTCGGCTCCTCGGCCTCAGAGCCAACCAGGTAGTCCTTGCCGTCGACGTTGACGCCGGGGCCGGTGTAGTAAATCATGACAGTGCCGCCTTCAGGCACCCGCTCCGCCATCGCCCGCGCGCTCGCCATGAGCTCCTTCGACGTCGCGTTCAGCACGAGGTCCACATTCTTGAGCGGATATCCCGCATCCTTTACGAGCGCATCTCGGACTCGCTGGGCATCGTCGGTGGCAAAGGGCACCATCAGTTCGTCGAGTCGGGATGCGGCGCTGCCGATGACAAGGGCGAACTTGTCGGCGCTCTCGGTCACGCGGTCGGCTGCCTGCGGAAGGCTAAAGGTCGAAACGGCGACGTTGCCCTTGGGCGCAGCTTGCTCGACGGCGCGAGCGGGAACGGACGGCCCCGACAGCCGAGCCCTGGGCGGAGAAGCGGCCGCTTGGATGAGGGCGAGCTCTTCCCGATCCACGATCTCGGTGTCCACGTGCCAATCGCCTTTGCCCGCCGCCTTCGCAGCCTTGACCGCGAGGGCTTGGCGTTGGGCGTCTTGGCCAAGCCGCAAATAAAGGGCATTCAGATAGTAAGTGGTTTCTCGGCTGATCTGGCCCTTGTCGATCAGCACCGCCATCTCATCGGCGGCCGTTCGCATTAGCTTGGTTTGCGCTTCGCCTGGAGCGAGCATCGCCCTCCGGTACACGCAGTAGGCGGCGAGGAAGTTGGGCGAGTAAGGAGCCCCCTCGCGCCATGCCTGCTTGCCCGGCAATGTGGTAGGCGCGGAGGCGTCTTCCGGCCGGGTCGACGCAGCCCTTTGAAAGCCGGTCCGCGCCTGCTCCCACTGGAAGGAGTGGGCGTTGCGGAGCGCGTCCTCGTAAGCCGTGCTCCAGGCTTGGGCTTGGAGCGAGGCTGCCGCAAAGATCGCCGACAGAAGGCAAAGGAGTCGAAGTTTGGTCATTTAGGTCGGCGCTTTCTTACCCAATCGATCCGCGCGGCGGCGATAGAGCCTCGCGGCCAGAGCAACGGCTATTCTACCGACGACTGCAGGGGGCATGAAGGCTCGCCTATCCGACACCGGCGAGCCCTCCTCGATTCAGCCAGCCCCACAAGGCGAACACCACGACGCCCAGCCCACCCATTTCGAGCGCGAAGGGAATCGAGACTTGGCGGGCCACCCATCCGGAAAGGATGATCCCGATCGGGGCCATCCCGGACAGCGCCCAAATATGCATCGCTATGACCCGGCCTCGCAAGCGTTCCGGCGAGAGCAGTTGAAACAGGGTGTTGGTGAGGTTGAACTGCATGATCGAACACACCCCCATCATGGCGAGGAGCCCATACGCAATGGGCCGTTCGCGCACGAAGGCGAGGGCAAACAACGTTAGCCCAACTCCCATCATCGCCAACTTCACCACCCGGGCCTTGATCGGACGGTCCGCCATGCGGGCAAGGAACAGCAGGCCTGCCACCGCCCCCACCCCGACCCAGGTGAAGCAGTAGCCCACCACCTCGACTTGACTCGTGAGCAACTTGGCGACGATTGCGGGCATGAGAGGAACGTAGATCAGTCCGAACGTCGAGGTCGCGCTCTCGAGAACGAACAGATTGCGCAGCCGCCGGTCACGAAACGTGTACAGCATGCCTTCGAGCAACAGGTCTTTGATCGGCTGGGGCTCGGATTCGGTGGCGCGCATATCGGTGCGCATCGCCATCACCGCAAAGATGAGCGCCAGATAGCTGATCCCGTTTGCGCCGTAGCAGGTCTCCGCGCCGAACCTGTGGTACACCCAGCCGCCGATAGCGGGCCCGATGAGCCGGGCCAAGTTGAAGGTCATCCCGTTGATCGGGATCGCGTTGGCGAGGTCCTCGGGCGGGACCACCCGGCTTACCAGCGAGTGGCGCGTCGGCATTTCGAAAGCGCCGACGACGCCGAAGAGCAGAGCGACGGCGACGAGATGCCAATACTGGATGAAGCCGCGAGCGACGGCAAGCGCCAAGAACAGGGCGCCGGCCGCAAACAGGGCCTGAGCCAAGATCAGCAGCCAGCGTTTGTTATAGGTGTCGGTCAGGGTCCCCGCGAAAGGCCCCAGGATGGACACCGGGGCCATCCCGCAAAACGTCACGAAGGCCAGCTTCGCCTCGTCCTGTCCAGTGATTTGATAGGCGAGCCACCCTTGGGCGACCGTCTGCACCCAACTGCCGGTGAAGGAGAGAAAGGCGCCGATCCAAAGCAGCCGGAAATCCCGATGCCTCAGCGCCCGCATGAGACTCAGTATGGCGTCGTAAGGGGTCGCCGGCTCGTCCGTTGAATCGGGCCGTCTGGTAAATTGCACCGTCGGCCCAACCGACCGCTGCGTCAGAGGGATTTTCGTTTGCGCATTCTCCAAGTCATCTCCAGTTCGGCCACTTCCGGCGCGGAGCGACACGTACTATCCCTCTCGAAGCGCCTGATCGAACGCGGGCACCAGGTCAGCGTCGTTTGCCCGGATGAAGGCTGGCTGCCGGTCGCGCTCGGAGAAGCCGGAGTTGCGGTATATCCCAGCCAGATGAAAGGCCGAGGCTGGGCGCGCACGCTCGGCCTCGTCCTCCGCCATTCGGCTCGCCACCGCGCCGACGTCGTGCACACACATCTCACCCGTGCCGCCTACATCGGCTTCGCCGCCGGGCTCATCGGACGGAAGCCGGTTGTGACCAGCGTGCACATCGCCAACAACGACCAGATCTACAAGCGGCTAGCACGGGGCCGAAACCGCCTCGTCGCGGTCAGCCAATACGTGAGCGGCATGCTGCACGGGCGCGGCATCCCGGAGCGGTACATCGACATGGTGTACAACGGCACCGATTTCATCGACTTCGAGCCCGACGAAGCGCCGCCCGTCAAGGAGGAGTTCAGCATCCCGAAGGAGCGGCGACTGGTCGGCCTCGTGGGACGCGTGTGCCGAGAAAAAGGGCATCTCGAACTCATCGAGGCCTTTGGACGAGTACGGCGCGAGCATCCGGACGCGCATATAGTGTTCGTAGGGCGGGTGGTCGAAACGTTCGCCGATGAACTCAACGAAGCCATCGACCGATCCGGCCTTGCACCCCACCTGACTATGACGGGCGTGCGTCACGACGTGCCCCGCCTCTTGGATTCGTTCACGCTCACGACTATGCCGTCTCACGTCGAGACATTCGGAGTCGCTGCCATCGAAGCGATGGCGCGCGGTAAGGCGGTGGTCGCCAACCGCGTCGGCGGGCTGATGGAAGTCGTCCGCCACCGACAGACCGGCCTGCTCGTAGACCTGCGACCCGAGGCCCTCGCCGACGCGGTGAGCTACCTGCTCGCGCACGACGAGGAGCGAGAGCGCATGGGGCGCAGCGGGCGACGGCTCGTCGCGCAACGTTTCACCGTCGCCGAGATGGTGAGGCGCATGGAGTCGGTTTACGCCCACGCTCAAGGCCTCGCAGACGAGATGCCGCCGATCGAGGCGCTTGAAGGCCTTGCGCCTGTTCTCTGACCGTCCGGTGGGTTCAAGGCCGATGGTAGAATGCCCTGTCGCGGCGCCGTACCCAAGTGGTTAAGGGGAAGGTCTGCAAAACCTTTATCCAGCGGTTCGAATCCGCTCGGCGCCTCCACTTCGCTTGAACTTGCCGCGCATCCGCTTGCGCCTCACCCTCGTCCTGAGTAGTGCCATGGCATTGCGCCGCGAGCTTGCCGAGCCCCACACCGTCGGTGCGCTGGGCGTGGTCGCGCCGCCTCTGATCCTGGTCGAGAGCCCGAACTTCGACGGCTCGCTTGGGCAACTCTTTCGGTGCGTTAGGGACGGCAAGGTCGATCTCGCCGCCGTGTCCCTCCTTCCGATCTGCGAGGCCTATTTCGAGTACCTGATGCTTGGGGGTGCGCAAAGCCTGGACGAGGCGGCTGCCGCCCTCGCCGCCCTTGCCTATCTCATCGAGCGCAAGGCATGGGGCCTGCTCCCAAGCAGCGAGGCGGAGCCGGTTGCCGATGATCCTGCCGAGCTTCCCTCACCGTCAACGCACGAATACCGCGCCGCGATGGAAGCGTTGCGCGTGTGGCACGAGGAGCGGTCTCAACTGCATTTTCGAGCCGGAGCCGAACCGGCGGAAACGCCGCTCGATCTGGGGGGAATCACCCCAGTCGAGCTTGCCGCCGCGTTCGAGAGGGTGATGCGGCGGTGCTCGCCCACGCCCCCCGAGCCGGCGCGTGCGCGGCGTTCCCTCAGCGATCAGATGGTTCAGGCGCTAGGCGCCCTTCAGGACGGATGGAAGCCCTTGTTGAAGCTCCTGCCAGACCCGTTTACCCGCGAGGACGCGGTGTACTGGTTTCTCGCCCTGCTCGAACTCATCCGTCTCGGGCAGGCGAAGGTTCGGCTGCACGCTGAGGAGCTCGAGTTCGCGAGGGCGAAGCGATGAATGTCGTTGACGCGGTCGAGGCCCTGCTGTTCGCAGCGGACGGACCACTCGGCATCGAGGCCATGGCCCAAGCCATCGGCTTGACCGAAGGCCAGACGGCGCAGGCGCTGGAGGTGCTGGAGGCCAGGCTCGACGAGCGCGGTGGCCTGCGCGTCATTCGGCTGGCTGGCGGCTACCAGCTATGCACCAAGCCTGAGCACGCCGAGGCCATCGCCCGCCTTCTCGCCCCGCGCGAGCGGCGGCTTAGCAAGAGCCTGCTCGAGGTGCTCGCCATCGTGGCGTACCGGCAGCCAGTCACGACCGCCGATGTCGAAGCAGTGCGCGGAGTTCAGAGCGATTACGCGCTGCGCGCGCTTGCAGATCGAAAACTGGTGCGCGAAACTGGACGAAAACACACGCCCGGACGTCCCATGCTTTACGGGACGACCGAGCAGTTCCTCCACGAATTCGGAATGAATGCCTTGGATGACTTGCCTCGCCTCGACAGCTTGAGCCCGTTGAGCTTCGCCCTCGGTTCGGCCGAATCCGCCTAGAACCTATCATGCGAAATGAGGCAACGCACCGGATTGGTAAACTCCCCAGTCACGTGGCAAACTTCGCGCGGTTGGCCGGACTGATCCTCCTGAGCCTCACGAGCGCTCTGGCCGGCGCCGACGTCCAAGCTGCGAGCGCGATCGCGATCGACGCCGACAGCGGCAAGGTGCTCTTTGCCAAGAACGCCGACGTCAAGCGCTTCCCTGCCAGCACGACCAAGATCATGACCGCGCTGCTGCTCATCGAGCGCCGCAACCCGGATGAGGCGATCGTCGCCCCCGCCGACATCGAGGACACCAAGGAATCCAGCCTGCATCTGAAGGCGGGCGAATCCATCACCGCCCACGACATGCTCTACGCCCTTCTGCTGCGCAGCGCCAACGACGCAAGCGTGGCGGTGGCAAGGCACATCGCGGGGAGTGTGGATGCGTTCGCGCAGATGATGAACGAGCGCGCGCTCGAGATCGGCTGCACCAACACCCATTTCTCCAACCCCAACGGGCTGAACGATCCGACTCATGTGACCTCCGCGCACGACCTCGCTCTCATCGCTCGCGAGGCGATGCGCTACCCCGAGTTCCGCGAAGTGGTCCGGAGCAAGAAGCACGAACTCACGCGCTCCATCAACACGGAAGACCGGATTCTGGTCAGCAAGAACAAGTGGCTTTGGAAAGACGCCTCCGCCGACGGAATCAAGACCGGCTACACCGTGCCCGCGGGCCATTGCTATGTGGGCAGCGCGACGCGCAACGGTTGGCGGGTGATAACGGTGGTGCTCAAGAGCCCGCACTGGCAGCAGGATCACAAGGCGCTGCTCGACGACGCTTTTGCCCGCTTTGAATCGAGGCCAGTGGCGCCTGCCGGCATGGTGCTGGTCCAGGAGAAGGTGCAAGATGGGACGCTCGGCACCGTGGACCTCGGATTACCGGAGCCGTTGCGGCAGGTAGTTCGAAAAGGGGCCGGCGATCTGCGCACCGAGGTGGAAACGCCTCCGATGGCAGCCGCCCCGATCCGCAAGGGCCAGCGGGTGGGCGCGCTGAAGATTCTAGATTCGGATGGCTTCGCCCGCAAAGTTCCGCTCGTGGCGCTGACCGACGTGCCCAAGCGTTCTGGCATCGCCGCCTCAGTGGCCCAGGTTAGCTCTCCGAGCTTTGGCCTCATCGGCGGAACGCTGTTCGCGGGGGCGCTTCTGATGCGAAGCAAGGCGCGACGGCTGAGGGGCGATGGCCGCCGAAGGTTCCGTTTCTTCTTCTGAGCGGCGCGAATGGCTTGCCGCCCGCATCGCGCGCAGCGGCTATTGCAGCCGGCGGGCCGCCACGCCCTTAATTCGGTCGGGGCGCGTGCGAGTGAACGGCCAAGCCGTTACCGACCCCTCAACGCAGGTGGGGCATGGTGACGAAGTGCGTGTGGGCCGTCGTGTGCTGGCCGCGGCCCGCAAGGTGACCCTTCTGCTCAACAAGCCGGTCGGGTTCGTCACCACCCTTTCCGATCCCCAGGGCCGACCGACGGTGGCGAACTTGCTGCCCGATGTCGGCGTCGCGCTCAAACCGGTGGGCCGGCTCGACCTGAACACGGAGGGCCTCCTGATCTGCACGAGCGACGGCGAGCTCGCCAACCGCCTCATGCACCCCCGCTACGAGGTGGAAAAGGAGTATCTCCTCACCGTGAGCGGCGCGCCCGACGAGCGCGCGCTGCGGCGGCTTCGCGAGGGTGTGGTGATCGAGGGGGTGCGGACGCATCCCGCTAGGGTCGATGTGCTGAGGGTTGGCAGGGATGGGGCCCAGCTTCGGTTCGTCCTTCATGAAG
>JACOSL010000043.1 GCA_016179045.1 Fimbriimonas ginsengisoli
GCCGGGCGGGAGGGGAGAGACGACGGTGGGACATGCCTCGGCCTACCCCTGGTGCCGAGGCTATCGAACCCGTAGGGGTAGGACGCAGCAGAGGGCACGCGGCGGTGAGGGTAGTGCGATGGTCGAGGGTAGGTATGAGATTAGCAACAAAGCCTCGGCACTCAGGTGTGCCGAGGCATGAAAACGGGGGCAAGGCCTTCGGGTGAAGCGAGCTTTCTACACGATCGACGGCACCATCATTGCCGAGTCTTCGGGCGGCGTGCGCACCGACTACATGCACGACGCCCTCGGGTCTGTGATTGGGGCGGTGGATGCCACCGGCGTGGTCACCAACACTTACCGCTGGAAGCCTTATGGTTCGCTGCTAAGTTCTACCGGACCGAATCCGACACCAACGTTCGGGTGGCTGGGCGGCTTGGGCTACCGCGCGAGTGGTCGCTCGCATTCGGACTACTACGTTCGGGCCCGACACTATTCCGCAGTGGATGCCGCGTGGTTAGCGGCAGACCCAGAGTGGCCTGCCAAGGCGGCGTACATATATGCGAACGACGGGCCGACCTCAACAGTCGACCCTACTGGCCGCGGCCAGGGCCAAGATCCGTTCCGCCAATGGTCTCATGATATGGACTTGGCAGTTCAGGACCTGGCTAACCGACTGATCGCCGCCTTCACCAGGTCGGATAGACTAGCGATACGCATCAACATTTCGATCCGGCCCGTTTACGGCAATTACTGCGGCCCTCAATCGGGAGATTACGGTTGGCATTGGTATGATGCCAGTAGACCTTGGGCCAAGGACGCGATGGACGCTGCCTGCCGAAAACACGATGATTGCTGGGAAAAGATCGGATGCAACGCTGCCAATCAACTATGGCGCATAGATTGCGCGGCATGCACCCAGGTTCTCTGCGATGACTTGAAGCAGGTCGACTGCGTATCTGACCAAAATTGCAACTTTTGGAAGCCCATATTCATGGACTATGCTTGCAACTACGAGCGTGCGGCCAGGCTGCTAGAAGACCTCAGAGACGTGCTTTCAAAATTTCCACCAATAGATCCAATCTAATGCGGTATTCGCTCCTTGTCTTCATCGTGATCGCACTCTTTAATATGAGCTGTGAGGCACGAAAGGAGCTAATGACCATTAGTATTTCACCCGACGGGGAGCCGGGTGCTTTTGTAGTATGCATTTCTTGCTACGGAGGTGCAAAGTCCTTCATAGTGAAAAGCGATTCGGTCGGTCCTCTATCGGCGGTCGGTTATTCTGAACTCCTGCGACAGGATGATGGCAGATGGGTCGGTGTGAAAGCGGAAAGCATGGAGCTCGTCTTGTTGGATCCTGAGTTGGCGGTTGTCAAGCCGCTAAGCGTTAAGGGTATTAACATTACGTTGGCACGTGCACCACACTCCGTCTTGATGGTCGACTACCTGAAATGGCGGAAGCGTCCACTGGGGGGGTGGGCACGGCTCGACGCTTCGCTCCGGACCTACGACTACTCAAAGGGAGTATCGGAAGATGTCGATACTGGGTATATGAATATTGACTCTAGCTGCGTAGAGGCAGCGGGTGGAATAGTTGTCATTGGCGAGCTCATGGATGAGAGTTCCGTGGATGATAAGCCGTGGTTGCTGAGATATTCAGGGGGTAAGTGGAAACGCTCACCAGTAAAATGTCAGGATCAGCTCTTTTCCTTGCGATCGAAGTTTGATTCCGGAGAATTTCTCGCGATGCGTCAAGTACAGATTCCTGGAAGGCTGGCTTATGTACATGAATTGTGTCGCGTGTCGCTCGATGCAGGGATGAACAAGTTGACGAGTGAGAGAATTGCTGAATTTCCGTACACACGCGAAGTGGTGCTCGACTCGAGTAAGAAGTTTTGCGCGGCGTCCGTAGAAGTAAATGGTAATCAGAAAATAATGCTATACGACTTGATTAAGGGTAAGCGTATAAAGGAGATAGATGTGGCGAGTCTTGTTGAGTAAGGCGGGAGCGGCCACTGAGCGGGATGCGATTGTTCTGAAGGTCCAGAATAAGCCTCTGTCGCAAGAGTGGTAGGAGTTTTGACCTGTGCGTTTGGTTGAAGTCGTCAAGAGATGGTGTGGAGTGCGCGGGGGGACATTTCGCAGGGCAGAAGCTGGTCGCTGGGCTTGCCTAACAAGCTGCTGATGTGGCCGTTTTGCCAGGGTTGTCTGGCTTGATAATCATCAGCCTACCTTCCGGACTCATCGCGCCAAGGCTTCATCGAAGACTGGGGCCGCCCAAAGCTCATTCGACGGCGGCAAGGGCTCCCCAAAGTACGCAGTCAACTCCCTATTAACGCCGCGACGCTGGGCGCCACATGGTCGGCCTTGGCTTTGGCCGTGATGCTGGCAAAGCTCTTGCCGCCGCCGTGGTGCACGAAGGTGTCGAGGGCGATCAGCAGCGAGTAGCCAAGCTCCCGAAGGCGCCAGGAGAGCTCGAGGTCGTCCGCTCCGAGGTACATGGCCTCGTCGAGCAGACCGTGCTCGTTCATCGTCTCGCGTCTGAGGGCGAGGCAAAACCCGAAGAGGAGCTTGGTGGCCATCGACTTCCCGGCATGATGCTCCTGCAGGAGCCCAGGGATCTGGTCCAGAGTCGGTCTCGACCCCTTTGGCAGATGAAACTCGACGAACTGCTGCCCGCCGACGCAATCAGAGACGGGTCCGGCTGCGCCAACCGTTGGGTCAATGAGCCTCTTGGCCATCGCCTCGACCCAGCCTGGATAGACGACGGTGTCTGGATTAAGGGTGATGAGAATCTCGCCTTTGGAGGCAAGCAGGCCGGCATTCGTCCCCGCCGAGTAGCCGAGGTTGCTTTCGTTCACGATGACTTTGATTCGATAGTCGCCCTTCTCCATGGCTTTTAGCCTCGCCACCGTCTCATCTGCGGAAGCGTTGTCGACCAAGATCAGTTCGTCCTCTCGCCCCATCGTTTCCAGGCAGCTTCTCACGCAAGCATCGATGGTCTCCGCCGAGTTGTAAGTGACGACTACGATCGAGCAGCGCTTCGAGGCCGGTCCGAGCTTGCCGACGTAGGAGCCGACGAGGATCGCTCGTTTCTCCGGGTCCTCTTTGGGATCGGGCAGCGGCCGGGCGACGAACAGCTGCTGGTAGATCGCAGTGGCCTGCAGCGCCTTCTGGCGATTCAACCCCAGCGCCTCAGCCGCCTTGGCGAGCACCTCGCAAGCCGGATGGGGCATCGTGAACGGGTCGACCTCGATCACCTGAAAGCCTGCCTCCCAAAGCATCTCCTCGACGCCCTCCGGGGTGAAGAAGCGCAGGTGGGTGCGATCGAGGAGCCCCGCCTCGGCATAGGGGAACCGGCCCTGCAAGAGCTCGACGATCACCGACCAGTGGGCGACGTTGGGAATGTTGGCGATCAGCCGGCCATCCCGCTTGACGTGCCGCCGCAACCGCCTGAGAAGCGCCTCCGGCTCCTTCAGGTGCTCGAGCGTATCGCCGAAGATGACGCAGTCGAAGTGCCGCTCGGGCAGCGGGAGCGGGTCCATCTGCTCGACGTCGCCGACGAGCACGTGGCTCAGCCTGCCGGAAAGCCTCGGCACGTTGCGTACCTAGCCCTAGCGAAAGCACGGCAATGGCTCAAGTCACCCACCCCCAGCGCCTCCCTCACGGGAGGGATGTTAGATTTTCTTTGGCTCGCTCGCCCACGGCAGACCGGGGCTCGCTCACCGTTCTTGTTGGGGACGCCATTCTTGGCGTTAGGCAGGTTGCAGAAGGAGCTAGTGGTCGGCGTTCGGTGATCGGCGAGGCGGGGAGGGGCACGTTCCGTCGTGCCCGTCCGCAGGCCATGCAAAGCAACGCAAAGCCACCGCAAAGCCATTGCAAAGCATGGACTCGGGTTAAATCCGGCAAGTGGCCGCATCCGCCGACGCCCGCCCCAACGTAGCCCGAGCGGGCGGCATCATGATGCTCAGCCTCCTGCTGAGCCGCATCCTCGGCACCGTGCGCGACATGGTGATGGCGGGGCTGTTCGGCAGCACGCGCTACACCGACGCCTACGGCCTCGCCTTTGCGATCCCCGACCTGCTGTTCTTCCTCATCGCGGGGGGCGCGCTCTCGTCCGCCTTTATCCCCGTGTTCAGCGAGTACCTCCACACCGACCGCGAGGACGAGGCCTGGCATGTGTTCAGCGTGGTTACGACCGTGATGTCGATCGCGGTGGCGGTGCTGATCGTGGCGGCCTGGGTCTTCGCCGAGCCTCTTGCCCACCTGGTCGCGCCCGGCAAATCGCCCGAACTCGTGCCTCTGATCGCGCTAATGAGCCGCATCGTGCTCCCCGCCCAGTTCGCCTTCTTTATTGGCGGGCTGATGTTTGGCACGCTCTACGCGCGGCAGGTGTTCGCGGCGCCCGGCCTCGGGCCCAACGTGTACAACGTGTGCATCATCGGCGGGGCGATATTCCTCTCCGGATTCTTCTCACCCGGCATCATAGGCATGAGCTGGGGCGCGCTGATCGGGGCGTTCGTGGGCAATATCGCGATCCCATACCTGGCCATGCGGCGGCTGGGCTCGCATTTCTCGTTCTCGCTCGATCTGAAGCATCCCGGCGTGCGCAAGGTGTTCGTGTTGATGCTGCCGGTGGTGCTTGGGCTCTCTCTGCCGGGGGTTTACGCGCTCATCATGCGCGGCTTTGCCTCGTTCTATCGCGACGGGGTCAACACCTACATCGATCTCAGCAACCGATTGATGCAAGCCCCGCTCGGCATCCTCGGGCAATCGCTTGCGATCGCGGTGTTTCCGGCCCTGAGCCAATACTTCGCGCAAAAGCGGATGGACCTGTACCGGGGCCAGCTCGCGGCATCGATGCGCACCGTGGTGTATCTCTCGGTGCCGGTTTCGGTGCTCATGGCCGCGCTGGCGCCCCAGATCGTGGGGGTGCTGTATCACCACGGGCACTTCACCGCCGAGGACACCGCCGCGGTCGCCGCCCTTCTGCGGGCGTTCTGCATCGGCATCTTCGCCTGGTGCTTGCATCCGGTGCTGATGCGCGGGTTCTTCGCAATCCAGCACACGCGCACGCCGATCGTGATCGGTACGCTAACCACGGTTTTGTTCGTCGGCCTTGTGCTCGTGCTTCGCACGACTTCGCTCGGCGTGCTCTCGCTTCCGCTCGCCAGCTCCGTTTCCGCGATTCTGCTCGCAATCGGCATGACCATCGCCGCGCAGAGGAAGCTGGAGGGGCTGGACTGGCCCTCGGTAGTGCGAACGCTTGCCCTAAGCGCCCTGGCTAGCGTCCCCGTTTGGGGGTTGGGCGCCTTCGCCCTCGCCAGCCCGTTTGGGTCGTACGCCGCGAGCGGGAAAGGGCCGATGGTCGCGTTCGTGCTCGTGGTCGGGGGCGTTTGCGCGGCGCTGTATTTGGGTCTCACCGTTATGTTGAAGATGCCGGAAAGCGACTATGTCCGCCGAACCCTGCGCCGCGCCCGCGCGTCGCTCGGCTATGTGCCGCCGGAATCCCCCTAGCGCGGGTATCGTCGGGGCACTTCGAGGAGGAGGTGACGCTTCGATGAGACGATTTAGATTTGCGCTCCTGGCGTGCGGGGGCGCGGCGATTGCGGTGGCGGGATGGGCCGGCTTTGGGCGCGGATCGCTGACCATCAACGGAAAATCGGTGGAGACCAACTTCTATCTGCACGATGGCTCGACCTACGTGCCCATCGCGGATGTGGCCAAGGCGCTCAACATGGTGGTGGTGAAGCAGGCGGGCGGCTTTGAGCTCAGTCCGGCGGGAGGCGCCAACCAGGTCGAGGGCCTGAACGGCAAGGTCGGCCAGACCCTCTCGTGCGGCACATATCTGTTCAAGGTCGTCGAGATCGTGCGCGTGGACAAGTATCAAAAGCGCTTCAGCGAGGGCGAGGTGGGGCCCGAAGGTGGGAAGGACATCGTCGCGGTCATCATCCACATGAAGAACGCGACCAAGCAGAAGGTGACGCTCGATCCGTTCGGCGGGAGCAATACCGCTATCACCGACCAGGACGAGCACTCCTACGGGAGTTACACCGGGCTCGCGTGCGATGTGCCCAACCGCGGGATCGAAATGATTCCCGGTTCGGCGACCGACTTCGCCCTCATCTACAGCGTCCCCAAGCGCGAGAAGCTCAAGGACCTCGTCTACCAGACGGCCAGCTACAGCAACGTGAAGAACGGCACGTTCCGGGTGGCGCTGGGCGAGGGGTAGGCATCGCCCAGCCGTCGCCACTCCCTTGATGGGAGGGGGTAGGGGGAGGGTGATCTAGCTTGCCCACTGATGGGTCGGGAGCCGGGTTTCACCCTCTCTAGCCTGCGTCCGAAGAAGCGTGACTTAGGCGTCTCCCCCATCAAGGGGGAGAGGGTTCGGTAGCGCCGCCGTAGCTGCTACTCGAGCCACAGAAACGCCTCTTCTGCCAACCGCCATCCAGGTAGTCTAGAGACTCAAAGAGAGGTCAAAAGGCAATGGAAGACGCCGTCATTCTTTCCGGGGTGAGGACCCCCATCGGGGCGTTCATGGGCGCCCTTTCTCCCCTTACCGCTTCCCAACTCGGCGCGGCCGCGATCAGAGAGGCGGTCAAGCGGGCCGGCATACCCGCCGAAGAGATCGACGAGGTTCTCATGGGCTGCGTGTTGCAGGGCGGGCAAGGCCAGGCCCCCGCGCGGCAGGCCTCTATCGGCGCCGGCATCCCGCGCTCGGTCCCCTGCACCACGGTCAACAAGGTGTGCGGATCGGGGATGAAAGCCGTGATGCTCGCCGCTCAGGCGATCCGCGCGGGCGACGGCAACCTGTTCGTCGCGGGCGGCATGGAATCTATGAGCAACGCGCCCTACGCGCTCGACAAGGCGCGCACCGGCTACCGGATGGGGCACGGCAAGCTGATCGACACGATGATCCACGACGGGCTTTGGGACCCATACAACGACTGCCACATGGGTAACTGCGGCGACAAGACCGCCGCTGAGTTCAAATTCAGTCGTGAGGAGCTAGACGCCTTCAGCGCGGAGAGCGTCCGCCGTGCCCGCGCCGCGCAGGAGGCCTGCCGCTTCAGCGAGGAGATCGTGCCGGTCGAAGTGCCCCAGCGCAGGGGCGATCCGGTCGCGGTTTCGGTCGACGAAGAGCCCGGCAAGGCTAACCCCGACAAGCTCGCCGAACTCCGGCCCGCTTTTGCGAAAGATGGCGTGACCACCGCCGGCAACGCGAGCTCGATCAACGACGGCGCCGCCGCCCTCGTCGTCGGCTCGAAGTCGGAAGCGGCCAAGCGTGGGCTCAAGCCGCTCGCCCGGATCGTGGGCTACGCGATGCACGCCCAAGACCCCGAGTGGTTCACGACCGCGCCCGCTTTCGCGATCGAGAAGCTGCTCGCCAAACACAACCTCAAGATCGCCGACATCGACCTGTTCGAGGTGAACGAAGCGTTCGCGGTGGTCGCGATGATCGTGGCCAAGAAGACCGGCATCCCTCACGACAAGCTGAACGTCAACGGAGGCGCGGTCGCGCTCGGGCATCCGATCGGGATGACGGGGGCGCGGCTGGTGCTGACCGCTATGCACGAGCTTCGCCGTCGGGGCGGGCGCTACGCGATCGCCACGCCCTGCATCGGAGGCGGCGAGGCCACCGCCGTGCTCTTGGAGGCTTGCTAAGGCTCCAGCCGGTAAAACGCGGGGGCTATTGGCTCGTCTGACCAGGGAATAGTCCCCAGCGGACTACGCGCGGCTAAGGTAGAGACTGAAATGCCGCCGCGATTCCATCGTGCAGAGGGCGCCGCACGCCAGGCGGCGCTCGTCTGTTTGGGGTGCGTATGAAGATTCTGTTCGTCTCGGCCGAAGTTTCGCCCTATGCCAAGGTTGGCGGGCTCGCGGACGTGGCGGGCAGCCTCCCCAAGGCTCTTGCCGCCCACGGCCACGACGTCCGCATCGTCATGCCCGCCTACGGTATGACGCTGAGCGATCCTCGATGGAAGGTGCGCCGAGTGGGTCAGCTCGAGGCGGTCATGAACAGCGCCTGGAGCGAGAAGGCACGCATCCACGAAGTCGTCGATGCCCCGGTCCCCGTTTACCTCGTTGGCTCGGACAAGCGATTTGCCGACGTGGATCGAAGCGAGCGCATCTACGGACCGAACGGCAGCGAGCCTTATCAGTTCTTCTCGTGCGCGGCGCTCGCCTTGCCCGAAGCGATCGGCTGGGAGCCGGACGTGATCCACTGCCACGACTGGCAGACCGGCTTCGTGCCCGTCTTGATGCGCGAGCGGAAACCGGATCGATGGGCCGCGGTCGCCGCCGTCTATACCGTCCACAACCTGGCGTATCAAGGCGAGTTCCCGCCTAGCGATCTCGACCTGCTGGGCCTGCCGCGCTCCCTGTTCGACTTCCGCCATGTCGAGGCCTACGGCGCGGTCAACTACCTGAAGGCGGGCTGCACGTACGCCGACCACGTGACCACGGTCAGCCCGCGCTACGCGGAGGAGATTCAGACCCCCGGTTACGGTTGCCGCCTCGACGGCCTGATGCGGTTCCTCGACGAGCAAGGCCGGCTGAGCGGCATCCTGAACGGGCTCGACCTCGATGAATTCAATCCCGCCACCGATCCCCATATCGCCGCGAACTATTCGGCCGCCAACCCCGCGGGCAAGGCAGCCTGTCGAGCCGAGTTGCTGGCGAACGTGGGTCTGCGGCCAATCCAAGGCGCGCCCATCATCGGCATCGTCACTCGCTTGAGCGAGCAGAAAGGGATGGACCTCGTGCTTGCGGCGGGCGCCGAGCTCGCGCGCAAGGCTCAACTGATCGTTCTCGGCACTGGCGACCCCGCGCTCGGGGCTGGCTTTCTAGCCCTGCAAGCCAAGAATCGCACGCGGGTGCGGTTCTTAGAAGGATTCAGCATCGACATGGCGCCCAAGATTTACGCGGGCTCGGACCTGTTCCTCATGCCAAGCGCGTTCGAGCCGTGCGGCCTCGGCCAGATGATCGCGATGAGATACGGCACGCCCCCGATCGTGCGGCGAACCGGCGGGCTCTCGAACACCGTGTTCGAAGGCGAGAACGGCTTTGTGTTCGACCTCAAGACACCGGAGGCGATGATGGCGGCAGTGAACCGGGCGGTCAAGGCGTTCAAGGACCCGGAGCGCTGGACGAAACTGATGCACGCCGGGATGACCGGCGCGTATGGGTGGGATGGCAGGGCGTCGGCTTACGAGAGGGTTTACGAGCGGTGCGCCGCCGCGCGCCAAGCGCCGGTCCGCGTGCGGGCTTAGGCTCGCGCGCCTTGAGGCCGGAAGGGCGTCCTGCCGCTCGCGGATCGGTCGGCAATGGCTTTGCGGTGGCGTTGCCTGGCTTTGCTTGGCTCCGGAACTCTTCCCCTTGCCGTGCAGGGGGAAGTCGCTCGAAGGCTTGCTGAGAGCGGATGGAGGTGCTATCTGCTTCGCAGCACAGCAAGAGGAAGCCTCCACCCTGCTCGGCCCGATCGGAATCGGGACTCGCCTCCCTCCCCCGCACCGCAGGGAAGGGCAATTTGGGGTCTGGCTCCCAGTGTTGTCGCTCGTCACTTGTCGCCCGTCCCACGTCACTTGTCGCTCGTCGCATTTTGAAGATTGATCGCCGCGTTGCGGCGCAGACCATCGAAACCGGCCCGTCGCACCGCCGATCCGCACGTCAATTCATCCCATTTCTGATAGGGTAAGTTACACAATTCTTTGAGGGCCGGCCAGTTTCGGTCTTGGCTGAAATCCGGCTCGGTCGTCTCGGTGGCGCGTGACGGTTGACTGGGCCTGGGGTGGTTGAACGGGCAGACGTCCTGGCAGACGTCGCAACCGAAGGTCCAGTCGCCGATCCCCTCGCGCAACGCAGGGTCGATAGCGCCCCGGTGCTCGATTGTGAGATAGCTGATGCACCGCCTGGCGTCCAGTTGCCAGAATCCGTCGGCGTGGACGATCGCACCGGTCGGGCACGCATCGATGCACTTGGAGCATGTGCCGCAGCTTCCAATCGCGGGCCGGTCGGGCGGCAGGGCGATGCTGGTGAGCAGCACGCCGAGGAAGAACTTGCTGCCCCGGCGCGAATCGATCAGGCAGGTGTTCTTGCCGAACCAGCCGAGCCCGGCGAGATGGGCCAGCTCTCGCTCCAAAATGGGCGCGGAATCCACACAGGCGCGGCATTCGGCTTCCGGCCACCTCTCTTGCATCCATCGGGCCAGCTTGCGCAGCGTTGAGCGCAAAACCTTGTGATAATCGCGCCCCAGCGCGTATTCGGCGATCCGCGGCAGTCCCGGCTTGGTGTCGTTGGCTCTGTGATAGTTTAGGGCCAAGACCACTACCGATCGCACGCTGGGAAGCAAGGTGAGAGGCGATGCTCGCAACGCCCGGCTACGGGCCATGTACGCCATGGTTGCCGCGTGGCCGTGATCAAGCCAGTGGCCATATTCGGCGATGTGAAGCGTCGCTCGGGGGTTGCAGATGCCGACCGCATCGAAGCCGAGGCTCAGGGCGAATTCCTTCACGGATCGCTTGGCCTCTTCGCCTGAGTCTTGCCTAATTCGGACCGGCATGAACGCCATCGGGTCTGCCGCCTGGATCTGAGTGGCGCGCTCGAGAGGATTCGAACCTCCGACCCCCAGCTCCGCAAGCTGATGCTCTATCCACTGAGCTACGAGCGCGTTCGGGTTCAGGATGGTACCCCGTGGCGACGAGGATTCCGGCCTCTCGGCAAGCCTGGCCACCCACCACTAGCCCCCTCCCTCAGGGGAGGGGAAGAATTTTCTTTGGCTCGCCCCGTCCCGGGGCTCGCTCACCATTTCCTGTGCAACGCCATCCATGGCTTTGCCGGAAGGGCGATGCAGAGCCATTGCAGAGCCACCGCAAAGCAACTGCACAGCAGCGGGCCGAGCGCACGTAACAGGATGTCCCTCCGCATCTTCCCCTTGCCGTGCAGGGGGAAGTCGCTCGAAGGCATGCCGAGAGCGGATGGAGGTGCTCTCTGCGAAGCTCATGTCGACGAACCTCCACCCCTGTTCGCTACGCTCACAGGCCCTCCCCCTGCCTCAGGGGGAGGAGTCCGGAAGCGACGCCGGCCAACCGCCCGTACGTCAAAATAGATAGCCATGACCTCGCTCGATCCCCGCAAGCAGGCGATTCTGCAAGCCGTGATCGTCGAGTACGTGGGCGGCGCGCTCCCAGTCGCGAGCGAGCTCATCGTCGGCAAGTACGAGCTGGGGGTCAAGTCGGCGACCGTGCGCAACGAGCTTGCCGATCTCGCCACCCTTGGCTACCTCGAGCAGCCGCACACGAGCGCGGGGCGTATCCCGAGCGACGCCGGCTATCGCTACTACGTCGACCACCTCATCGTGCCGCGCCCGGTGCCGGAGCCAGCCAAGCTCAGGGTTCGGTCGGCGACCGAGCGCGGGGAAGTGCTGCAATCGGTGCTCCGCGACACGATGGGCGCCCTCGGGCGGCTGACGCAGATGCTGGCGGTCGCGGCCACCTTTCGCGAGTCGTCCGCCACCGTGCGTAGCGCCCTCGTGAGCGCGCTCGGCCCGGAGCGGCTGATGCTCATGCTCGTGCTGAGCAACGGCCACGTGGTGAACCGACTGATCGAGGGCCCGGCCGGACTCACCTTGGAAGACGTTGGACAGGTGAACGATCTGCTCGCCTCGGCGGCGGTGGGCAAGCCGATCCGGCAGGCCGCCCGTGGCAAGGCGCCTTCCGCGGGCAGCGCGGCCCCCGACAAGTTGCTCGCCACCATTTGGGCGAACCTGCGAACGGTGGGGCAGGAACTCACGCAAGGCCTGCTGATCCTTGAGGGCCAGGAGTTCCTCTATGCGCAGCCCGAGTTCCAACGCAACCTCAACCTGCTCGGCGAAATGCTGGAAAGCCTGAGCGGCACCGACGTGCTCTACGATGCGCTCGGCTCGCCCACGGAAACGCAGACGGTGACGATCGGGCGGGAGAACCGGAGCGAGAAGCTCCACCCGTTCACGCTGGTGCGGCGCAGCTTCTTCGTGGGGACCAGCGAGGCGGGGGTTATCGCGCTCGTCGGCCCCACCCGGATGCGCTACGAGACGAGCATCCCGCTGGTGACTTTCACCGCGCAGGCGCTCTCCGACTCTCTCACCCGCTCGTTCGGCTAGCGGCTCGGCTTACTTGCCTCTCTGGGCCGCGAGCCAGGCCACGGCAAGGTCGCGTTGGCGCTCCAGCAGGTCGCGAAGCTCCCCCGGCTCCAACGTGGTGAGCGCCGCGTCGATGACCGGTATTTCCTCCGAGAAACGTGACTCGAAGTGCAAGTTCATCGCCAGGTTGAAGCCAGCGAACGGGTTGGCAGCATCCTTGGACAGAACGAACCTGAGATAGGGTTCGGCTAGTGCATATTGGCTCCCCAGGTCTGAACCGATCGCGAGAGCGCTCAGTGTCGCTATGTCGGCGGCGGACTGCGCAACTGGAACGAGTGGGTGATCTGGCGTCTGTCTCCTAACGCGGTCACTCATGTAGGTGCCCATCCAGTTGGCCACATACGCCTTCTGCCCCGGATAAACCTCTTCAGCCAACGCCGCAGAAAGTGAAGCCCTGAGCAGGTCGTCCGCACCCGCCCACGGCTTGATGTACGGGGCGATGTCCTCGTATGCTCGGCGGTATCGTCCCGCCCCGAAGTCCGCGTCGAACATCTCCAGGTGAAGATACATGTCGTCCTGTGGATACTTGGCCTGCACGATATGGTAGAGGTCGGCCGCTTCCTCGTATCTTCGATGAGATACCAGCCACCTCGCATCGTGCAGGGCTTCGTCAACCTCCCTCCAATGTGCGCGCAGCAGGGCCTCGTCTCCGATGAAGAATGGGTCGGCGTGGATTGCCGTGGGCCGCTGCGAAGGCGTAGCTTTTCCTCGCGCTGCCGTATGGCCGCCGTTCTTGCGTTCGTGCCAAGCGATCGAGCGCTGGGCAACCTTGGTATGAGTCATGGCCATGGGCCAGCACTTCGTATCTACTGGCACCTGCAGTTGTTGCAGGGCGATCGCCGCCGCAAAGAATGTGATCACCATATCGAATGTCCTTTGCAATTCAAGCTAGTCATTTCACCATGTGGGGAACGGAGAAGGGTAGTCAGTGCGAGCTCCTATCGCGGACCCTGTATCCATCTGCGTCCACGTGACCCCGTCCGAGGTTGAGAATATGCCGAGGGCCGTCCACGGCTTGAGCCAGATGGGAATCCACACGCTCTGGCCCGCCGTGTCAGAAGGCGCTTGGTAAAAAATGTACAGATTGAAGTAGTCGCTGACTTGCCCGCTCTGGCCAGTGATGGCGATGCTGGGGCGATCGCGGAAGGTTCCCTGGTTGCCGCCCCAAGATGGCCACACACCCGCAACATGCTGCAGGGTTATTGGATCCTGTATTGGGTACGGGAACGTATCGCCGTCGTAGTGGGCCGGCGGGGGAGGCGGCGGAGAAAGACCGTAGAGTTGCACGTACCCGAATTGGCCCCTTTCGTTGCCGTATCCAGTCGGGTCGGTCAGGCGATCGTAGTGCAATATGCCCGATGTGATGCCTGTGCCATCCGTTGCGCCCCACAGCATGAAGCGAGTTGGATTGGGCGTGGACGGGTTGCCATTCTGATAGACGGCGTCGATCTCGTTCGGCTGCAGGAAATTCTGTATGTACATCAGTTGCATCGTGCCGATACTCGCCAGAACCTGTTGCCAGGTCGGCTTATCGGTCGTGAGGGTGGCGGCCACAGGGATATCTACGCCGAATTGCCCGCTGTGGAACGTGCAGGTGATGTTCGCTGTCACGTCAGGCTGACCAAAGAAGCAACTCAACGTCGACGGCGTCCCGCTTGGCCCAGGCACGGTGAGCGCCGTGTACGTCGCAGAACTCAGCGAGGCGACGTAGTTTCCGAACGGGCGGCCCGCCGAAGGTTGGCTCCACGTGAACAAATCGCCCGTTTTGGCAGGCAGGCCATGTGTGTTCACGATCGCCTGCAGCTTCTGGCCCACGATCAGCTTCTGCGCGCCGCCGATCTGGGTCGGCCCCGTGAAGTCCATCGTGATCGGGTAAAGAATGACGCTGTAGAACACGTCCGCGTCGGCAGGCAATCCGTAAACCAAATCCGGCTGTACCGCCGAGTTTCCGCCGGAAGCGCCGCTGTAGGCGTTTGGCGAGCACGTGATTGTCACCGTTGCCGCCGGATTCTGGATGAAACTCCATCGGGCCCCTGAGGACGTTCCGTTGATATCTGGATCGCCGAAGCCGTCCGCGGCAATCGTGTCTCCGGATGCCGTGGATGTCTCTTGAATGACGATTGCGGAAGGTCGAGGGTCCGTGCCGGACCAAGTCAGCGTCGTCGTAATCTGACCACTGCAGGAAACCCAGCCCCATGGATAAGCCTCGTAGCCGCCTCCATAACCGCCGGATGTCAGCGTGTATGCGTACGCTTGCGTGCCCTGTGGGTTGTGAACGGTGCCGGTGCCGCCCGAATAGCTGATGGTGTAGCCGGCGAAGGCCGACGCAACAATAGATATCGACGCTATCGTCGCGACAAACCTTTCCGTGCAGGCAGCGAGCCGGCCCGCTACCCTGGGCATGACGAACGGACGCGAGAGCGACCGAGCCATATATCGATTGTCTCACGCCTTTTGGCGGGGTAGCCGCAGGAAATCGTTAACTTGTCGCAAGCGCTCTCCGATTCGCTCACCCGCTCCTTCGGCTAGCGAATCTGGAACAGCGAGTCGGCGAGGCCCGTGTTCACCTTCACGCCCTCGTAGTGGGTGATGCCTGCCACCTTGTTGTCGGTGTTGCGCACGGTCAGCCTCGTCGGCAGCCACACTCCGCCCACCTCGCGCGGGCGCTCGTAGAGGAACGTGGCGAGCTGGCGGCCCACCTGGTTGTACCATTCGCGCTTGAACACGTAATGCTTCTCCGGGTCCACCCACACGCGGCTGCGGCTGGTGTCGTCCTTCTTGTAGGTGATATCGAACACGTAGCCGCCGGTCGCGCGGTCTTGCCGGACGAACGCGGCGTCGAACAAGCTCTCGAACAAGGAAGGGGTGAGGAGGCCGAAATCGAGCGCGGACTGCCGGCGTCCCGGCTCGCTGGAGAAGTCCTTGCTGATGTGAATTCGAGCCTTGGGAATCCAATACATCTGCCGCGCGCCGTTGATTACGTAGGTGATTTCGGTGTCTTCGACGTTGGTCTCGAGGCGCAGCTTGAACGGCTCCTTCACCTTCACATTGGTGAACTGAAACCGGTACGCCTGGCCGAAGTCTTTGTTGATCTTGGCCAGCTCATTCTGGTCGCCCTTCTCGACCCTCGCCGTGAAGCTGGCGTCGTGCAGGCGGGGCTGCACGAAGTCGTCGATCTTGGGACCGTCGTGGGCGGCGAGCAAGAGGAGGGCGGCAAGAGGGCTCATAGGCGGTGTTGCTCCGTGTATACAGTCGTTCGATGAGGGGCGATCGAAGCCGGGCGGAAGGCGGCAGACAATTCTACGAGGTCAGGACGCGCGAAATCCCCGAGCCTTGGGAGTTGGATACACTCGCCATAAGTGACGTCCGATCCGGTCGCGCGTTTCATTCGGGACCGCTCTTTGCGCCAAGGCGGCCGCCAGCGGTTGCGTCCCCTTCGCCGAGGCGAAGCCATCGACCTCGCGGCGAGGGTATTCCGTACGCTCGGCTGGCCCTTCCTCAGGCTCAGTTTCGTTCCGGCGCTGCTATGCACCGCAGCGATTGGGTTTGTGCTCCAATACGCCCTCCCGGGGCTCTACCAAACCACTCATCCAAACGATTGGTTCGCCCAGGTGCTCGATACGGGCATGGCGCTCGCGATCGCCACCCTAGTTGGGGGGCCGCTGTATCTCATCGGGGTGGCGAGCGTGACCGCGGGCGTAGCCTCGCTGACCTCGGATTACATGCTGGGGAACGTGCCCGACGAAGAGTCGGCCCTCGGGGTGATGGCGCGGAAGCTGGGCGCGCTCGTGCGGCTCTCGATTCGAGAGGCGGTGATCTCGCTGTGGGGCGTGTTTGTCGCGCTCGGCTTGTTCGTCGCAAGCTCGGTCTTGGACCATTTGAACGTAAGCGGGCCGTGGTCGGGACTGACGGTTGGGGTGGCGATCATGGGGATTGCTCTTGGTGGCGTGGTATTCCTTGTGGTGAGATCAAACCACGCCCTTGCGCCGGTTGCATTGGTGCTTGAGAACCTTGGGCCGCGCGCCGCGGCGAAGCGAAGTTCGTTCCTGGTCAATCGGGCGGTCGGAATCGGTAACGTGCAAAGCTCGGTGGTCGAACTGGCGCTCGCCTGCCTGCTCGTGCTCGTCTTGGTTTCCGGCGGCCTCTACCTCGCCGAGTCTATCTTCGATCTTTCCGACCACTGGCGTTCGATCGTCTCCGGCTTTCCGCTGCCCGGAATTTGGATTGCCGCCTTCGATTGGCTGAAGTGGTTCCTCTCGCTGTGGGTTATCCTGCCGCTTTGGGCGACGGGCGCGACCTTGATCTACTACGACCGCCGCGTTCAGCTCGAGGGCTACGACGTGGACTGCTTGGCGCAGGAGGTGTGGAGGACCGATGGCAAGGCTCGCTTCCAGCTTTAGTCTGCTGCTTGTCGTGGCAGCGTTCGCGCCCGCCGACTTCCGGACGTTATCCCGGCGGCTGGAGGGGGCCAAGACGGTCGAAGACGCGGTGCGGCTGGTTCGATCCGACCCTGTCGCCGCCAAAGACGGCGAGCTTCTGAGGAAGCTCCGGGAAGGCGAGTCGTTGCCCGCCGACCGGCGCTTCGAGCAACTCAAGAGCGAGATCGGCCTGCGTGCGCGCTTTGAGGTTGACCCGTTGTCGACGCACGCGCCCGCCCTGGCGGCGGAGATCAAACGCTCGCCCATGTACCGTGGGCTCCAGGAGAAGCAGAGCGCCAATTGGCTGGCTGGCGCACTGGAGCGCTTCGCCAAGCTGTTCGAGTTCAAGAAAAAGCCCCCCAACCTGAACATGCCCAACTTCGGACCGCTGGATTGGATCATCCCCATAATGTGGACGCTGCTCGGCTTCGGGGTTCTGTTCTTCCTCTATCTGATCGCCCGCCAGTTCGCGATCAATCGCTCGGCCAAGCGCAAGGCTCGGGCCATGCTGGAAGAGGAAGAGCCCGAGCGCACGCTCGACGAATGGCTGACGATGGCCGACCAGCTCGAGGCCGAGGGCCGCCACCGCGAGGCGGTGCGGTGTCTTTACCTCGCTTGTCTCTTGCGGTTCGACGAAGCTAACGTCGCCCGATTCGAACGCAGCCAGACGAATTGGGAGCACCTGCGCCGTATCGACGCTAGCCCGCGCAAGCCAGCCGGGTTGGATTTCCGCACCCCGACACGCGCGTTCGACGACATCTGGTACGGCATGAGGTGCAAGGGCTGGGAAGATGTCGCTGAGTTCCGCAGCTGTTATCTGCTCGTGACCGGCGCTTTGGAGGCGAAGGCGGCATGAGGCGCGCCGGTCTGCCCCGACTGGCCATCGTGCTCCTTGCGCTGCTCGCGCTCAGCGCCGCCCTCATCACGCTCGGAACGGAGCACGGTGGCAGCCCGACCACCACCTCCTATGCGGGCAAGGGCGCATCCGCCTTAGCCGAACTGCTTTCGCGCCAGGGCTACCGGGTCGAGACGAGCGCGAGTTACGCGCCGCGTTTGCAGCACGCCGATCTTGTGGTTGCCTTCGTTGGGCGCACCGAATCATTTCCCTTCAAGGCGGAACCCAAAGACCCGCAAGGCGAACCGTCGTTCCGCAACGACCCCGGGGTCGGATTTCGCGATAAAATCGCGGCCCACGTGCGGTCGGGCGGGACGCTCCTAGTTCTGCCGACACCTATGGGGTATTGGGAGGATACGGAGGGAAACCGCATCATAGAAACGCTCGATGGCTCGCCGAGCCGCCGCCCACTCAACGTCAGCGTCATGTCTCTTACGCCGAGTGGGCCCCCGGTAAGCGCGGAGAACGAGGCCGACACTCCGCCTCGCCGGCGCAATCAGGCGCCGCACGCCGATGGCCTCAGCCTGGGAACCCTGTCGAGCTCCAATAGAACGTTTGGCACCGCCACCCGCGAAGGCGACGGCCTCATCGTGCGTCTCGCCGACGGGACGATGGCGAGCAACCGCTATCTCGACGCCGCCGAGAATGCGACAGCTCTGCTCGACGTGGTTCGCGCCCTTGCCCCGCCAGGCGGGCGAATCGTGTTCGCGGAGGGCTCGTTCGGAGGCGCGTCAGAGCCCTCGTTGATGGAAGCCATCGGCCCGTGGGCGCTCGCCGCCTGGCAACAGATTCTGGTGCTGTTCGTGGTCGTGATCTACACCCTCGGGCGGCCCTTTGGCCTCCCCATCGAGGAGCGTTCCCGCGAAAGCGGCGCACGGGCGCTTGTCGATGCGCTCACCGGTTCGATGCAGCGCTCGGACAAGGCCATCGATGCCCTTCGCGTTAGCTACGACCGGGCGGTTGCGATCGCGGGGCGCAAGCTGAAGGCGAGGGCCGCGACTCATCTGGCGATACGCGACCGGCTGCCCGAAGCCCTTGCTGAGGCGCTGAATCAGGCTCAAACCGCGATGAGCGAGGCGAAACTGGACCCTGGCGCCGCCCTCGACCTGGCCCGCCGGATCGACGACGAGCTCGCCGCGTTTCTTGGCCGGGCGGCGCCCAAACTCTGAGCTATAGTTGAACGATGCGAAGCTGGATCGCGATGTTGCTCATGGGCTGCTTGGCGAGCGGCCTCCTCGCCCAAGGCGGGCGCTACCCGGAGGCGGGCGATAAGTCTCAAAAGGCCGAACTCGCCCAACTCGCACGCCTCGAGCACGATCAGCGGGCGGCCAAAGCCGCTTTCGCAAAGAGGCCAAAGGATGGGCAGGTCAAGCATCGCTACGTCGTCGCAACCGTGCGACTAGGCACCGCGACCATGACCTCCGAGGCGCTCGACCGGAAGGTGAAGTATCGCCGCGCCTTGCGGCTATACCGCGAGGCCCTGAAGGTCGATCCCAACAATGTCGAGGCCAAGAACAACAAGCAGATGATCGAAGACATCTATCGCAGCATGCATCGGCCGATTCCCGACTAGGGGGCAGCCCGGTTGACCCAGCCTGATCCGGAGCAACGCGAATCGCTCGAAAGGCGGTATGTGCGCCTGTTTGCCGCTCTTGCCGCGCTCGTTTCGATCCTGCCCGCGCTCTACGCCTTGATAGCCGCCCCGCCGGGCGCGCGCTACCTGGGAATCCAGACCAACCTGGATGATCACATGGTCTATGCAGCCTGGATGCGCCAGGCGATGGACGGGCACATCCTGTTCGACAACCGATTCACCACCGATGCCCAGCCCGGTCTGACCGTTAACGTGTTCTTCTTCGCCTTGGGCCTGTTTGCCAAGGTTCTTGGGATTCCGCTTGCGATGACCTTGGCGCGGGCGGGCTTCAGCGCGCTGTTCGTCTGGCTCGCTTACCGACTCATCCGGCAAGTCGCGCCCGATGTTTATGCCACCAAGCTGGCGCTTACCCTCACCACCGTCGCGGGCGGGCTGGGCTTCGTGGTGTGGCACACCTTTGGCCAGACGATCGTGCGGCCGGAGGCGAAGTTCTTGGCTGGGCCCTTGAACGGCCGCCTCCCCACCGACGTTTGGCAGCCCGAAGGGTTCGTGTTCCCCTCGATGCTCACGAGCGCCCTGTTCATGGCGAGCTTGTGCCTGATCCTTTACGTTCTTCTCTGCGTTCTCGCCGCGCGCGCTGGGGCCAAATCAGTTGTGCCCGGGGCGCTCGCGATGGCCGCTCTGATGAACATCCACAGCTACGACGTGCTCCTGGTGGGGTTCATCATGCTCGGGCTCTTGATGGCGACGGCGGCGCGCGGAGATGTCGACTGGCGGTGGGTTGGGCGCTCGGCGCTGATACTCCTCGGTGCGTTGCCGGCGGCGCTGTGGTTTCTCTACGTGCTGCGCCACGACCCCGTGTTTCAGGTGCGAGCGGCTACACCCACTTTTTCGCCCGGGTTCAGGCAGGTCGTGTTTGGCTACCTGCCTGCATTGGCACTCGGCCTCCTGGGTTTGGCGATGGCCCGCTTTGGAGACGAAGTGCCGGCGAAGCAACGCCGAGTCGGAACGGGGCTTCTCACCGTCGCGATCGCGGTCATGTTCGCGGTGGGCGCTTCGCAAGGTAACGGCTACTGGATGGAGGCCGCGGCTTGGACCGCGATGGCGGTCTTGTTCCTCGTTCTCATCGGCCTGCTCGCCGAGGATTCGCCTGCGTGGAATCTTATCGTGTCGTGGGCGGCGCTTGGACTGATCGCGCCCTACTTCCCGGCGCTGTTCCAGCGCAAGCTGGCGATGGGCCTCGCGATTCCGTGGGCGATTCTCGCGGCGCTTGGGCTGGCTGCGATGCTCCGCGGGAGGGAGCGAGGCGACCGCAACCTCGCCACCATCCTTGCCATCGTGCTGATGGGCGGAAGTTCGCTACGCTGGGCCCTGCGCGAGACTCAACTGGCGCGCGCGAATGTTTCGAGCACGACGGTGCACCCTGTGTATCTGAGCAGCGACGCCAGAGGCGTCGTCGATTACCTCAACGCGCATAGCGCGTCCGCTCAGCGAACGGTCGTGATCGCGATGCCGGGCGTGGCGCTTCCAGGCAACGGACCAGATGAATTCCAAAGTCCCTACATGCCCGATCTCAATCCGATCCTAAGCGGACTCACGGGCGTGTACACCTACGCGGGCCATTGGAGCGAAACCCCCGACTACTTGCGCCGACGCGGGGAACAAACGCGCCTGTTTCTAGCTACGACACCAGCAGCCCAACGCGCAGGCTTCTTGGCTCACACCGGGGCCACGTACTTGGTAGCGCCCGTCCCGCAGGCGTTTCCCGAGCTGCAGCTCGCGGACCTAAGGACGTTCGGCATAGTGGTGCGCCCAGGCACCCAGTTCAACCTTGTGCGAGTGGGATCGTCGGGGAGCTCGCCGGAACGGCGACGTCGGATAGACGTGGGGCAGGGGGAGCAGGAGGCGCCTTGAGACTGCGCACACCGATCAACTTCGGCGCGCCCCCATAGAAGCTGCGCCCAAGATACTCGCGCCGCTCCGGCTGCCCCTGCCGCGTGACGAGCCGGTAGGCCCACACCACGTGACCCCGGCTGCCCTTATCGACCACCTTCTGCTTCCCGGCGGGCACGGTGGGGTCTTCGACGTACTTGAAGCCCTTCTCCCACGAGCGATGCCCTGTCGTGACGATCTTAACCTTCATCGTCGGGTCCGGCTTGCCCAAAACTCGGAACGTGATCGAATTCCTGTCGACGTCGGAACTGATCGCGACCGGCGTCGGGTACGGGTTCTCCAAGACGAGGTCGAACTGCCCGTAGTCGACAGTCGCATCGCGGCCGACGGGCAGGTAAGCCACCGGCATTGAGTGGTTATGCCGGCGCACAATCTTCAGGTCGGAGAGCAAGGCCGCGTTGTAGAGCGTGCTGCTCACCTGGCAGATCCCGCCGCCGATGCCGTGGTCGTGCTTGCCGTTCTTGAAAATGCCCGCGTCCTGGAATCCCGCCCTGATCGTGCGCCTGCCTACGGTCGTGTTGAAGCTGATTTGCTCGCCCGGCATGAGCACGGTTCCGTTCAGCTTGCCGGCGGCGACGCGGATGTTGTTGTTGCGGCTGATCTTCCAGACCGGGAAGTGGGTCGTGAACGTGGCCAGTTGGTCGGTGATGCTGGCGAGCGCCTCGTCTCGGACATGCTTCGGCGCCTGCTCGAGGGGCACTTCGAGCTTGAAGTCGCTTAGAACAGCCTTCAGCGTGCTTTCGGCAAGCGCCTCCCGCTTTAGCCGGTAGGTAGAGACCTCCGGCTGGCGAACCACGCCCTGCGAGGTCCAAGTCGCGCGCGCCGGGCGGCCTTCTCCGATCGCCGCCGCGAGGGCGCGCTCGATCTCGGCCAGATCGCGCCCGCTGGGCATCAGTACCGGAGACGAACGTTGGTCTTCCTCCGTGTCCGCCTTCAGATGCAGGCCAACCTCGGCGGTTTCCCAAAAATCGCGCGATGGCAGGGCAGCAACGGTGGCCGCATCGTCGAAGGCAAAGCCGAGAGCCTCGGGCGCGACGGTCGGCAGGGGCTTCTGCGCCAGCGGGCATCGAAGCTCGATCCCGTGCGCCCTCACCGCATCCCACCAAACGCGCAGCTTGAGGCGGGCTTCCTCGGCGTTCAGACCCCCTACCGCGACGGGGCCTACGTAAGTTCGCGGAGATATGCGGGGCTCCGTCCCGGCCGCTATAAGACAAAGCGAGGAGGCCAACAAAGCAATGAAGGCCAGAGTTCCAAAAACGACCCGTTTCTTCCGTGACATCGGGGCCCCAAGGGGTGTGATTGCTATTATGACGATCCAGAGGGCAAAGAGGTACGGGGTCATTTGAGCCCGAAAGGTATCCTGAGTCCGACGATGCCTGAAAAGCCGGGCCAGGACCAGGTCTGCGTCTACGATCCCCTCCACGCGTTGATGGCCCGCTTTGAGAACGTCAAGGCGGTGTCGACCGGAGGCGATCCTTTCGAGGGCCTCAGCGTCGAAGACTGCCTCAAGCGGCACATCGTCGAAGGCATCAAGAAGGGCCTAGACGCCCATCTCGAAGCGGCGCTCGAAACCCGCGAACCGCTTTCGATCATCAACGACGTGCTCCTCGACGGCATGAAGACGGTGGGTGAGCTGTTCGGCGCGGGCAAGATGCAACTGCCATTTGTGCTGCAGAGCGCGGAGGTGATGAAGACCGCTGTCGCCTACCTCGAACCGAAAATGGAGCGGGTTGAAGGCTCGGAGCGCGGCTCGATCCTCCTCGCGACGGTGGCGGGCGACGTTCACGACATCGGCAAGAACCTCGTCGACATCATCCTGAGCAACAACGGCTATCGGGTCGTGAATATCGGCATCAAGCAGCCGCTCAACAACATCCTCGACCAGGCCAAGCAGACACGTTGCGACGTGATCGGGCTGAGCGGCCTTCTCGTCAAGAGCACGCTCATCATGCGCGACAACCTGCTCGAGATGAACGAGCGGGACGAATGGAGCTACCCGGTGATCCTCGGCGGCGCTGCGCTTACCCGGGCTTACGTAGAGCAGGACCTGCGCGCGCTCTATCGCGGGCGGGTTTTCTATGCGAAAGACGCCTTCGAGGGGCTGCGGCTCATGGGCGAACTGTCCGCCGGCGAGGAGGTGTCCACTCCGGAGCTTGCGGTTGGAGATCGGGTGGCCGGGCATCGGACGGGCGATCTTGCCGCCGACCGGTACGTGTTCGATGGGGCTCAGAGCGACGTCGTGCCCTTGACCGAATCGCCGCCGCTGCCGTTTTACGGCTCGCGCGCCGAGACGGGTGTCACGCCGCAAGAGATCTACCCTTACATCAACCCGATCGCCTTGTTTCGCGGTCAGTGGCAGTTTCGACGGCAGGAGGGCATGGGCAACCCCGAGTTCCAAGCCTGGCTCGACGAGAACGTGTCACCCATTTTCGAACGGCTGAAGGGGGAGCTCGCGCCGGTGCTCGCGCCAAGAGTGAAGTGGGGCTATTTTTGGTGCGCGGGCGAGGGCAACGACCTCATCGTTTATCAGGAGGACGGCAAGACCGAGCGCATGCGCTTTACGTTTCCGCGCCAGCGCGACGGACGGCGACTGTGCCTGGCAGATTTCTTCCGCCGCCCCGGTCAGGGGGAGGCGGACGTGGTTGGGTTTAGCGCGGTGTCGGTGGGCTCGGAGGTCTCCGTTCTCGAGCGGCAGCTGTTCGAGAGCGGGCAGTACCAGGAATACCTGTACGTGCACGGCATGGGGGTGGAAAGCGCCGAGGCCCTCGCCGAGCTATGGCATAAGCGGATGCGCGCCGAACTGGGCATCGCGGGCGACGATCCGGCGGAAATGAAGCTGCTGTTCAGCGCGCGATATCGGGGCTCGCGCTACTCGTTCGGCTACCCGGCTTGCCCGAACCTGGAGGACCAGACGAAGCTGTTCGACCTGCTCGCGCCGGAGGAGGTGGGGATAGAGCTCACCGAAGAGCTCATGCTCGTGCCCGAGCAATCCACCACCGCCCTCATCGTCCACCACCCGGACGCGAAGTATTTCAACGTGCGGTAAAGGAGCGCTTCGCGTGGCTTTGCGGTGGCTTTGCTATGGCTTTGCAGCGGCTGTGCGATGGCTCAGTTGTGGCGCTGCGTGTCCTCCGGCAAGCTCCGACCTTCTTATCGGCCTGCGGCTCCTGTACGCAGTCCGTCGCGTTTCGGGCCGCCAAGGATGGCGGCCCGAGGAAGAAAGGCGAGCGAGACCCGGGACGGGGCGAGCGACCCAAGAGAAAAATGATTCGCCTCCCTTGAGGGAGGGTCAGGGGAGGGTGATTTCGGGCCTCGGGTCGCTTGTGGCACTGCGCGCCAGGCGGGCACGACGGAGATGCTGTGTTCTCAAGTCAAGGCTGGGGTGGGATAAGTGTATGGAAGGCCGAAGATGGCTCGCCTTGCGATGGCCCAACAAACGATGACGAGTTTGCGGGCGACGGCGAGGATCGCCTGCTTGGGCC
>JACOSL010000044.1 GCA_016179045.1 Fimbriimonas ginsengisoli
GAGAAGATGCTCTACGACAATGCGCTGCTGCTGCGGGCTTACGCAGTGGGGGCGGCGATAGCGTCGCAGGACGCCCCCAAGCTAGCTGGTTCGTTCGTCTTGGCTGCCGAGGCGATCGTCGGCTGGGCGGAGCGCGAGATGCGGCTCCCCGACGGGCTGTTTGCCTCCGGGCTGGACGCGGACTCCGAGGGTGAAGAGGGCCGATTCTACGTCTGGACGCAGCGCGAAATCACCGACGCTCTCGGAACGCGGGCCGAGGCGTTCTGTGACGCGTTCGGCGTTTCGAAGGGCGGCAACTTTTCCGACGAGGCAACGGGTAAGCCGAGCGGCCTCAACGTGCTGGATCGGCTAGCGGCTACGGCCAGCGGGTCAGAATTCGAGGGAGAACTGCGGCATTTGCGCTCGATCAGGGAGCGAAGACCGCGCCCCGCCCGCGACGACAAAGCGCTCGTCTGCTGGAACGCCCTTATGATCTCCGGGCTCTGCGCGGTGGGCGCCCCCGAACTCGCGTTACCCGTTGCCCACGCGATTCTCGCCGCCGAGAAGGCGCACGGCGCCCTGCCGCACCTCGTCATCGATCGCCACCCAAGCGGACACGCGTACCTAGACGACTACGCCGCCCTTATCCTCGGGCTTCTCGACCTCGAAGCGGCCCTCCAAGCCGAGAGCGAGGGCCTCGGGTCGGCCGCGCGTCGGCTGGCGGGTGAGATGGTCGAACTGTTCTACGACCAAGATCGGGGCGGATTCTATTCGACCTCGGTTTGGCATGGCGAACTCTTCGGCCGCGTAAAGCCGGTATTCGACCAGCCGCTTCCAAGTGGCAATGCCCTTGCAATCGAATGTCTGCTCGCGCTGGGGGACGAGGAACTCGCGCGGCGCTCCCTTGCCTCCCTACTCGGGTGGATCGAGCAAGCCCCTCAAGCGACCGAAAGCCTTCTGGCCTCCGGCCTTGGGCTATTGGCGCACTCTCGCCTGATCGACGAGACAGCGGAGGCGCCGACGACCCCCCTCGCGTCGTCCGCCGTACAAGTTCGGCTGGCTTCAGGTGAACTCCGTGTCGGCGATGACGGGTGGGCAAGAGGTTCGATCGAAATCGACGTGCCTGAAGCGATGCACCTGAACGGGAATCGGCCCCCGGCGCGCTGGTTGACCCCAACCAGTGTGGAGATTTCGCCGATGGTCGGGGAGGTGGATTACCCGCCGGGAGACGAGTACAGCGGCCGAGTCGAGATTCCCTTCCGCGTTCGCCTCGACGACGGGGTGGTTGGCGCGGAGTTTGAGGTGACGATCACCTACCAAGCTTGCACGCAGAGCGAGTGCCTGGCGCCCCAAGAGGTGACCCTGAACGGGGTCGTCTTGCGCTAGCTGACGCCGCGAACGTTCTTCAGCAAGTAACCGCCGAGCGCGAAGAACAGCGCGGCGAAACCGAAGATCAGAGCGTAGCCGACCCAGGCATAGCTGGATTCCGCTCCTTGACGGCCCGGCACGAGGAATTGCTGCAGTATGAGCCCCGCAAAGAGGGGCGCCATCTGCTGTGGCAGCGTCATCGCCACATGCCATACGCCCATGTCCTTGCCCGCATGTTCTTTGCTGGGCAGCGTGTCCGTGCCCAGCGCCCAATCGACGCTGATGTAGGCTCCGTAGCCCAGGCCGAACACCACGCCTGCGAAGAGCGCCTGGTTAAGGCTGTGGCAGAACACCAGAGCCAAGCAGACAAGGGCGATGACGAAACTTGACGCGTAGACCACCGGCTTTCGTCCGATCCGGTCGGAAATGGCTCCGCCTAGATACCCGCTGATCGTCGCTGCCAGCAGGCTAAGGCCGATCAGTTGTCCCGCCTGTACGTTAGGGTTGAGCACATGGACCACGTCGCGCAGATAGTAGTTCAGATAGAAGAGGATCGAATAAAAGCCCATCATCATGAGGAACCGCGTGATCCAAACCCAAGCGAAGTCCGGATAGTCTTTGGGGCTGATCCAAAGGCTCTTGAGATATTCGATCCAATCGAGCTCGGGCGGCTCCTCGCGGAGCGGGGATTCTTTGACTCCCCAGAGGGTTAAGAGCGAGAACGCCGCGAACACCGCGAGCATGATCATGTACACGAGCGCGGGATCGTTTTTGATGAGCCGCCCCATCAAGAGTGCCCCAAGTAGAGTGCTCAACTGGGACATGAGGGCCATGTAGCCGCTTGCGACTCCGCGCTGCGAATGCGGCACGAGGTCAGGGATCACCCCGCTGTACGCGGCAAGGGCGGTATTGGCTCCGAACTGGACCACGAAGTAGGCGGCGAAATAGAAGGGCAAGTTGGCCGCTTGACCGGCGAGCATGAGGCCAACTATCCCTGCGCATCCGACGAGCGCGCCCCAAAAGATAAATGGCCGCCTGCGTCCGAAGCGAGACGTGCACCGGTCGCTCATCGCGCCCGCAATCAGCGGCACGAGCAGGGCGGGCAAAGCTCCAAACGCGGCAAGAACGCCGAGCATTTGGGCCTTTCGGTCGTGCGCCATCGCCTCCATCTCGTGAGGCAGCACAATCGGCAGCAGCGCCCCCCACATGAAGTTGGACCCGAACCAATAGCCGCTCATCAGCAGGTGCTCGACCGGCCGGATTCTGCGTTCGTTCTCAGTTGAGGGGTTGGCAGCCTCGCTCGGACCTTCGACACGCATCGGCATCTAGACCTTGACGCCTTCGGCGGGTCCGGCGGTTGCGAACCGCCGTGCGTTCGCCATCGCATAGCGATAGTCCTCCGGGTAATCGATGTCGAAGGAGAACTCGGGCGGCGAATCAGCGATGGCGCGCCCCGTACAGCCTAGAAGACTCTTGATTTTCGCTTCCACGTCGGTCACCGTCAAGCTCTTGGTTAGCCACTTGAAGACAAACACGGGGCCCAGCAGACGGGCCATGCCGAATTTGCTCTTGCGGTTCTCGAACACGCGTTCGATGTGTGGGCGGGCGAGTCGTAGCGCCTCGGCGTCGATCAAGTAGACGCATCCCGTGGTCCACACGCCATCCTTTAACGCCACAAATGTGGCGGAAGTGCCTGGAAAACGCTCGTGGAAGGCGGCTTGAGCCACCAGGGGCACGCAAAAGTGGCCGTCTTCCGGGCAGCGCTCGACGAACTCTCGGATCATCTCGGGCTTCAGGAACGGGAGGTCGGTGGTGACGACAAGCACCCGCTTTGGCGCATCGCCTTGGGAAGCGAGCGCCGAGAGCCCACGGTAGATGTTCTCCGGCCCGGAATTCCCCGGCTCAACAGTCACTGTCGCCAGGCCCGCCGCTGGATGCGAGCGCACGTCCTCCGCCCCGATCACGACCGTTCGTCCCACCACGCCGGAGGCTTGAAGAGCCCGAAGGGTCCGCTCAAGCACCGTCTGTCCGCCAATCTCGATGAGCGCCTTGGAAGTGACGCCGGCCTCCCGAGCGAACTCCTCGTCCAGCGTTGCTCCGGCAGGGAGGATCGCGTCGTAGGTGCCCATGGGTCGCCCATTATCGCACAAGGCCCCGGTCGCGCCTTGCGCGTCGGGAGCCTTGTGTTTCGGATGCTCTGAGAGGCTGCTAGCCGCCAGCCGGCCCTGGCACGGGTTTAGCCCGCTGGTTGTTGGTCTCTTCGGCCGTCTTGCCGTTCTTGTTCGGCGGTGGACCGACTGCGCCTGCCTTGCGGAGAAAGTCCACGTTCGCCTTCGTTGCGTCCTTCCAATCCCACATGACCGCGTAGTAGAGGGGCGTTCGATCCACGTCGTCCTTAGCTTCGAGGTCGGCGTGGTGGCTGAGGAGGACCTGCATACGTTTGGCGTTTTCGGTCGCGGTAGCTTCGTCGATCGGAATGAGTTTGGCCGCCCAGTGCAATGCGCTGCTTCCATCATTGCTCTTAGCGGCGACGTTCGCGCCGTGGGCGATTAGGGCCTCGGTGGCATCGGCAGTGACGACCGACATGAGGGGCGTCACGCCATACACAGTCTTTGCATTGACGTCGACGCCCTTTGCGATCAGGGCTTCGACCGTCTTCTTGTCGGGCGCTCCGTGCATCAGGGTCCAACCGGAGGCGTTCTTTGCGTCGAGACCCACTCCGTGGGCGATGAACATCTTGACGATCTCGGCATCCGGCTCCAACACCGCACCGAGAACGGCCGGGTTCTTCCGGTGGACGCCCTTGTTAGGGTCCGCCTTGTGCTCGAAGAGCATCCTGGCTATCTCGCGGCGATTCTTCGCATCGTCCAACACAACAATTCCTCGATCCCGTCTCACGTTGAACATCGCCTTGGACAACGCCGTCTCGCCCATGGGAGACTCGATGTTCGGGTCGGCGCCGTGGTCGAGGAGGATCTTCACTTCTTCAGCGCTCAAGATTTCGCACGCGCCCATGAGCGGCGTTTCACCTCCCGTTACCTGACCTCCAGCTCGCTTCTTGTTCTTCCACTGGGCGGGCGTAAGGGTCAGGGTAGGTGCGTTCGGCTTTGCGCCACTGTCGAGGAACATCTGGACTATCTGCGGCTGGTTTTCCTGCGCGGCGTAGAAAAGCGGGGTCAATGTCTCACCCGAGATGCTCTCCTCGTCGTATTTGATCCCGAACTTCATATGCCCGCGCACAACGTCCAGGTGGCCCATGTGAATGGCCATTTCTAATGGCTCGCTGGGCTGCCTAGGGAGCACGACGTAGAAGCCGGCCAGAGCAAGCACAATGGCAATCGGCACGCCGAACATGACGCCAGGCGAAATCTGCTTTTGCATGCCTGATATGATGCACGATCTTCTAACAGGGTTACAGACTCCACGCAGCCCACAGGCGGTCCGGTCCGGGATGGACGATTTCGTGGAAAATCCATCGATGCGTTGCGCGATCGTGATTCCGGCCCGCATGGGTAGCACCCGCTTTCCGGGCAAGCCGCTTTGCGACCTGCACGGCAAGCCGATGGTTCGGTGGGTCGTCGAGGCGTCGATGGCCTCCGGCACAGCCGACCGCGTCCTGGTGGCAACCCCCGACGAGGAGATCGTTTCGGCTTGCGGGCGATTCGGCGCTGAGGCCGTGCTGACGCGAAACGATCACGAGACCGGCACCGACCGCCTGGCCGAGGTGGCCTCTATGCTCGATGCAGACGTGATCGTCAATGTGCAGGGCGACGAGCCGCTCATTCGTCCGGCGAGCATTGCCGCCTGCGCGAGACCGTTGCTGGACAACCCGGCACTGCAGATGGGCAGCGTCTATTGCAGCGCAGCCGAAGAGGAACTCGATAACCCCGCCGTCGTCAAGGTCGTTACCGACCTAGAGGGTTTCGCGCTGTATTTCAGCCGCTGGCCCATCCCCTACCCGAGGAATCCGCGCTCCCAGCCGGTGAAGAAGCACCTCGGTCTCTACGCCTACCGACGAACCGCGCTGCTTGCATTCGCAACGTGGCCCATGAGCCCTCTCGAGCGCGCGGAAAGCCTCGAGCAGTTGCGCTTCATGCAGCATGGGGTGAGGATCAAGATGAGCTCGGCCGAAGGCTCCGAGCTCGCGGTGGACACGCCCGAGCAGGCGGAAGTGGTTCGCCGGATTCTCGCGAGCCGACGCTGATATACTCGCCCTAAGGCTCCAGCAAGGCCGGCAGATCAAACCGATGGCCGTCCCCTACGAAATCAGCCACGAATGGGAGGAGCCGGATGGGTTGCACGACCTGCTCCAAGCCATCCGGGAGCAACGTGACGACGCCGATGTGCGGCGAATCCGTTACGCCTACTACCTGGCCGAGAAGGCGCACGCCGGCCAGACGAGACAGTCGGGCGAGGCCTACATCCTCCATCCCCTCGCGGTCGCCGCGATCCTTGTCGATCTTCACATGGATGACGACACGATCGTCGCCGCCCTCCTGCACGACGTGATCGAGGACAGCCCCCACACGGTGGAGGACCTGGCCGAGACCTTCGGCGAAGACGTCGCCAACCTGGTTGAAGGGATGACCAAGCTCAAGCTGAAGGGCAGCAGCGAATTGAGCCCCCGCCAGCGCGCCGCCGCCGAAACCACCCGCACCGCCGAAAGCCTGCGCAAGATGCTGCTCGCGATGGCCAAGGACTTCCGCGTGATGGTCATTAAGCTGGCTGACCGCCTCCACAACATGCAAACCCTTGAAGTGCTGCCCCCGGAAAAACAGATCCGCATCGCCAACGAGACCCTCGACGTTTACGCCCCCCTCGCCGGGCGGCTCGGCATATGGCAAATCAAGTGGCAGCTGGAGGACCTCGCCTTCAAGTTCCTCCACCCGGACGAATATCGCGAGGTGGAGGAACTCGTCAAGCACTCGCGCAAGGATCGCGAAAAGGAGTTGAGCCAGGCGATTCTCGCCCTGAAGGACCGGCTCGAAAAGCGGGGCGTCATCGGCGCCGAAGTGCAGGGAAGGCCCAAGCACCTGTTCTCGATCTTCAACAAGATGGCCAAGCAGGGTCTGGAATTCCACGAAATCTACGACCTCCTCGGCCTGAGGCTGATCGTTCCGAGCCGCAGCGATTGCTATATCGCGCTCGGCATCGTGCACGACCTCTGGGTGCCCATCCCGGGGTTGTTCTTCGACTACATCGCCACGCCCAAGCCGAACGGCTACCAATCGCTGCACACCAAGGTGGTCGGTCCCGGGGGAACGCCGATCGAAGTGCAGATTCGAACTCGGGAGATGCACGAGGTGGCCGAATATGGCATCGCCGCCCACTGGAGCTACAAGGAAGGCAAGCTCGCGCTCGACGAGAGCACGCGCCTGCAGCAGCTTCGCGAGCAGCTCTTCGACTGGTCGAGCGACGCGCGCACGAGTAGCGACTTCCTGCGCTCGATTTCGACCGACCTGTTCGCCGAGCAAGTGTTCGTCTTTACGCCCAAAGGCGACGTGCTCGACCTGCCCACCAACTCGACGCCGGTGGACTTCGCGTTCAGGGTGCACACCCAACTAGGCATGACCCTCGTGGGGGCAAAGGTGAACGGGGCGCTCGTGCCCCTCGGCACGGCATTGAAGAACGGCGACGTGGTCGAGATAATCACTCGCTCAAACGCCCAGCCCAGCTTGGACTGGCTGGAATTCGTGCGCTCGGCCCATGCTCGCGCCAAGCTGCGGGCGCACTTCCGCAAGCTCAGCCGCACCGAGGATGCCGCGCACGGCAAGGAAACGCTCGACAAGGAGTTGAAAGCGCTCGGGCTCGACCCGAGGCAGTTCCTGGGCGAAGACCGGCTAGACCAGCTCGCCGAGCAGTTCGACGGCTGCGACAACGGCAGCGACCTGCTCGCCAAAGTGGGCGCGGGCTTGATTTCGGTTCAAACGGTGCTGCAGAAGATGCGCGGCATCGCTGGGCAGGTCCAGGAGGCAGACCAGATCCACCTCAGCCGAACCAAGGAAGGCAAGGTCCAGCTGGTGACGAGCGGCCTCGAGAGCGTGATGGTTCACCGCGCCAAATGCTGCAGCCCGATCCCGGGCGATGAGGTGGTGGGCTACGTCACCCGCGGGCGCGGCCTTATGATCCACCGCAAAGTCTGCCCGAATGCAGTGAGCTTCCTATCAAGCGAGCCGGACCGCCTCTTGCCCTATGAGTGGGCGCCCGACGGCCGGTCTTACGCGGTGGGCCTCAAGATCGTGTCGGTGAACCGCCAGGGCCTGCTGATGGATGTCAGCACGATCTTCGGCGAATCGAACGCGAACGTGTCTGCCGCCCGCATCCGCACCCTGCCCAACCAAACGGCCGAGATCGAGGCGGTGATCGACGTGACCGACACCAGACACCTCGCCTCGATCATGACCAAGATCAGCAACTTCTCCGACGTGATTTCGATCTTCCGGCTGTTCGGGAGGTCGGCGGCGAGGTGAGCGACGGAAGTCGAACTATTGTCGAGCATTGTCGAGCATTGTCGAACGATTGCGTTCCGGATCCGCTCCCCAAGCCATTGTTCGACCATCGTTTGACCATCGTTCGACTATTGTTCGACTCCAAGGGCCGGAGGCCCCTCTGAGAGCCATCGTCCAGCGGGTGCGGTGGGCTCGCGTAACCGTCGAGGGCAAGGTGGTGGGTCGCTGCGGTCTTGGTCTCTTGGCTCTGGTCGGGGCGCATAAGGACGACACCGAGCGCGAGGCGTCCCGCCTCGCGGAAAAGCTGGCCCACCTGAGGGTGTTCAACGACGAGGCGGGGAAGATGAACCTCGCCCTGGGCGATCTGCCAGCGAGCGACGAGCCCCAGTTGCTGGCTGTCTCGAACTTCACCGTGTACGGCGACACCGAGGGCAACCGCCGCCCCAGCTTCACCAACGCCGCGCCCTACGAGAGGGGAAAGGAGCTGTTCGAGGCGTTTCTCGCCGCGCTCGCCCGTCTCGGCGTCCGCGCCGAATCCGGGGTTTTCGGCGCGCACATGGACGTGGAACTGCTCAACGATGGCCCGGTGACGGTCATCGTCGATGCGTAGCGTGCCACCTTAGCAAACCCTGGGGTTCCTGCCTTTGGACGCCTAGTAGCCGTACGCTAGAGGCGTATAGCGTGACGACGCCATGGATGGCGTCGGTCAAACAATAAGGTGAGCGAGTCCCGATGGATCGGGACGAGCGAGCTAAGGAAAATTACTCAACCCCTGCCTCACGGCGGGGGTCGCGCGAAGCGCGGGGGGTGGTCCTCTGCCGTCAGGCGGAGGAACGATGTCGGCGGCTTGGCGCCTTTGATGGCATCGAACGGGGGATCGACCGCCCCCGTCCCCTTCCGCCTTCGCTAAGCTACGGCGGATTCTTCGGGGCCACCCCCGCCTGATCCCAGGCGAGGGATGCAGAATGAGCGGCCCAAGGGCGCCACGATGGCGTCCCCAGCAAACGGCAAGCGAGCCCCGGGACGGGGCGAGCGCAGCCAGAAGAAACAATTTCCCCCTCCTTTGAGGGAGGGGGTTGGGGGGTGGGTGGCTAGGATGTGTGACGCCACGAATCCTGCTCGCTGCAGCGGGCACGACCGAGCGTGCCCCTCCCGCTTCAAGCGACCTACCCCGCCGCGACTTGGTCGCGCAGCCTCAGGCTGATGCTGCCGTTCACCGCGCTCACGTCGAGCGTGCCCGTACCCGCGCCGAGCCGACCGGTCAGGTGCTGCTCCACGCGCGCCTCGTCCTGAAGCGGCAGATCGCACACCACCGTGCCCCGGATCGTGCTGAGCGAGACGCGGCAGTCGCTGCCGTCCATCACGCCGACTTCGGCCCCGCCGTTGACGGTGCGCACGTTCACGCTCCCCGTTACCGGCTCGGTTAGGTCCACCGACACATCGCCCGAAACCGACTCGACCGACACCACCTTGGCCGAGCACTCGCGAACGCGCACGTCGCCGCTCGCGGTGCGCGCGCTCAGATTGCCGCGCACTTCGCGCAGCAAGATGTTGCCCGACTTATTCTCCACGCTTAGGCCCGGCGTGGCGCAATCTTCCACGCTCAAATCGCCGTTGTCGGAAACCACTTCGATGGGGCCGTTGAGGCCGCGAAGCTTTACGTCGCCCGAGCGCCCTCGAACCCGGCAGCCACCCTTGGTGTCGAGCAGCTCGATGTCGCCCGAATCGCACTTGACCTCCACCATGCCCGCATCCACGAGCTGCAGGTCGAGATCGACCGCGAGCCCGGTGACGTCAGGCTGGCGAAGCAATACGATGTGGTCGCTTTCCTCCACCACCAGCGTATAGGCCTCCGCCTTCGAGCGCGCCTCTTCCAGCGATGCGGCCCGAAAGTGGGCTTTGGCGGATACGGTGCCGCGGTCGAACCCGCCGCTAACGCGCACGTCGCCGCAAGGGTTCTCGATGCGCAGGGTCTTGCCGGCGGGAACGGTAATCGGCAAAGTGACCTCGCGCGTATCTTGCGCGCCGAACCATGGCATCCCGCCCTTGGAAATCTCACCAATGCTGGAACGCAGGGCCTCGACGCCCTTCTTCGCCCCCTCGCGCACCTGCTTGGCCACATCTTGCCAATTGACGGAAGAAGAAGCCTCTTTGCCCAGGCGCTCCATGGATTCCACGAACGCCTTGAACGGGTCCTTGGGCGAGCCGGGAGGTGGGGGCGGGGTTTCCGCGCTTTCTTGCGAAGGCTCTTGCGTGTCGCTGGCCGCGAACGCGTCGATCAGTTCGGCCGCGTCCTCCGCGCTCAGCTTGCCCTCTTGAACCAGCTTGATAATCCGTTGAATTTCGTCTTTCATCCCTTTATCCCTTTCAACCGCGCCTTTGCCTCGGCGGCGCTGATCTCCCCCTTCTCCAGCTGCTCGAGAACCTTCTTCTTCTTCTCGGCCAGCTTCTCGCGCCGCTGCTCGTCGCGCACGGGCACGATCTCGAGCGCGTCGAGCATGGAATCGAGCCGCGAGCGCACGGTCGGGTAGCTGATGCCCAGCTCCCGCTCCATGCTGCTCAGCATGCCACGGCATCGCAGGAAGGTCTCGAGGAACCTGGTCTGCTCGGGGTCGAGGCGCGCGTAGCGTGGAATCGCGAATCGCCCGCGGATCGTCACCCCGCTGTCTTCGTTCTTGAGCTCGCTTATGTAAAGCTCTCCGCCCGAGACCGGGTCTTTGTGCAGGATCGGGTGGAGTTCTTGCTTTTCCATGGCGCCAAGCGGCGTTGCTTTTCTGAGTGCCACACCTATCCTACCGTCGAATTGTTGAATGGGTTTTGAGAATTTCTGATATTGGGGCGAAAGGCAGGGGGGAATGCCAGGGGATGGCTTTGCGGTGGCTTTGCAGTGGCAGTGCATGGCTTTGCGCCGGCTTTCTGCCTCGGTACGCGACGTACCGAGGTTTTCCGCCCGACAAGCCACCACGGCGCGCTCGTTGCGACTTCGGGCCGATGGACCCGTTGCCCCCGCCCGATTCGGAAACCCGTCTGGAGGACGCCAAGGATGGCGTCCCAAAAAAGAGGTGAGCGAACCCCGGGACGGGGTGAGCGAGCCAAAAAGAAATCTAACACCCCTCCCTTGAGGGAGGGGCTGGGGGTGGGTGACTTGAGCCATTGCCGTGCTTACGCTAGGGCTAGGTACGCCACTGCCGAGGCTTTCCGGCGGCAGACGGACCCACGTGCTCGTGGGCGACGTCGAGCAGATGGATCCGCTGCCTCTGCCCGCGCGGCACTTCGACTGCGTCATCTTCGGCGACACCCTCGAGCACTTGAAGGAGCCGGAGGCGCTCCTTAGGCGGTTGCGGCGGCACGTCAAACGGGATGGCCTGCTGATCGCCAACGTCCCCAATATCGCCCACTGGTCGGTTATCGTGGAGCTCTTGCAGGGCCGGTTCCCCTATGCCGAAGCGGGACTCCTCGATCGCACCCACCTGCGCTTCTTCACCCCGGAGAGCGTCGAGGA
>JACOSL010000048.1 GCA_016179045.1 Fimbriimonas ginsengisoli
ACCTCTCGTCGTCCGATTTTCCGGTAAACGCTCCTTGCATATTTACCGGACCTGTGTTACGATAGGCACATGAAGGGGTTCCACGCATTGTCGTCTCCCATCTGGCGTACTAAGGGGCTGGCGGTGTTCGCCTGCCTCGTGATCGTCATTCCCCAGAGTTTCGCCGGGGTTTCCGCCATCAGCGGGATGACGCTAACCGGAATACAGCAAGCTATCCAGATGGCGCGCGGCGTGCCCCAGTACAGCGATTATCCCACCGCCGTCTGGCTCGGACCGAACCCAGGGCGCGATGCGGACGGGCGCGGCATGTGGACTCAAACCGAACTCGACGGCCTCGGCAATATGGTTCGGAACAACGCAATCCAGTGGGGCACCGATGTGCTCTCGGCGGACGCTTCCGGAACTCCTCCCCTTGAAGCAGGGGGAGGGCCTGTGAGCGGCCCGTCCGCCGAAGCTCCGGCGAAGGCGGAAGCGAACAGGGGTGGAGGTTCCCTCCTCACGAGCGGCAACGGCGCAGGCGGGGGTGGGGCGTTGCCATGGGAGAGGATGTTTGGGTCGGTGAACTCGAATACGGGCAACCGAATGACCCAGGTCCCCCTCCTCGGATGGCCGGTGCGCGGGGGCGAGACACTTGGCTTCACGCTATCCCATTCGAGCAAGGCCGCGCTCACCACCCAGTTCGGGGTGAACTGGCGCCTCTCGATGGACCCCTACGTCATCGAAGGCGACAGCAACGTGACCCTCGTCAAAGGCGACGGGCTGTACCTGAAATACAACTACAACGGCAGCAATCCCAACCTGATACCCCCCACCGGCATCCACGACAGCCTAACCCATAACGCCAACGGCACCTTCACCTACACCCCCAAGGACCAGAGCGTCTGGCAGTTCAATACCGGCGGCTACGCCACCAGCTACACCGACCGCGCGGGTAACCGCACCACCATCACGCGGGACTCGGGCGGGCGCATCACCACCCTCACCGACCCCACCACCCGCGCGCTCACCTTCACCAACAACGGAAGCGGCCTCACCACCCGCATCACCGACACGAGCGGCCGCTACTGGCAGTTCGCCTACGATTCCTCCCTGAACCTCACCGGCATCACGATGCCCGCGCTCTCGGGCACAACGTACACCCGCAGCTTCGCCTACAACTCCGCCCACGGCATAACCAGCCACACCGACCTGCGCGGCAACGTGTGGGCTTACGCCTACGATTCGAGCGGACAGGTGGTGACGAGCGAAACCGACCCCTTAAGCAACGTCAACTCGTATTCCTACACCACCACCACCGGGGTGCTCACTCAGCCGGGGAGCCTGACCAGCACCGACAACTACTCCTCGGGCCAGATCGCGAGCCGGGTCGATCCGGCGGGCTTTAGCGATGCCACCACTTGGGATTCGCGAACAAAAACATCACCAGCTACACCGACCTGCGCGGCAAGGTTTGGAGCTACACCTGGGACGGAAGCGCCAACAAGCTCACCGAGACCAACCCGCTCTCCCAAGTCACGACTTGGACTTACAACTCCACAAACGACGTCCTCACCGTCAAAGACGCGCTCAACAACACCACGACCTTAACCTACAACTCGGTCGGGCGCCCGCTCACGGTGGTGAATCCGCTTTCACAGACGAGGGTCACCAACACCTGGGACAGCTACGGCGAGCTGCTCACGACCAAGGACGCGCTGAACAACACAACCACCTTCGCCTACACCACAAACGGCGACCTCCAAACCGCCACCGACCCGCTGGGCAACCAGGCTAGCTTCACCTACGATTCGCTCGGGCGAAAGCTCAGCGCCACGAACCCCACCGGCAACACCGAGAGCTTCGCCTACGACGAGTGGTCGCGGCTTATCACCCAGACCCATCCCGGCGGAAGCACGATCCAGACCGCGTACGACCGCGAGAGCCACCCCACTTCGGTTACGGATGAGCTGAGTCATGCCACCACGCTGGCCTACGACGCGCGCGGGCTCCTGACCAGCCAGACCAACGCGCGCGGCGACGTGGAGAGCTACGCCTACGACGCAGACGGGCGGCGAACTTCGGTCACCAACGGCCGCGGGTACGCCAGAACCTACGCCTACACCGCGCGGGGCGAGGTGTCCAGCCTCACCCTCCCCGATTCGGCGGTCGAGCACTGGACCTACAACGGCAACGGCGAGATCTCGGGCTACACCAACCCGCTGAGCCAGTCGATAACTTACGGCTACGACGACGCGGGGCGCCAGACCGGCATCACCTACCCGAGCGGGCCGAACGTCACCTTCGCCTACGACGCGGCCGGGCGGCGCACCTCGATGGTGGATGCCATCGGCACCACGAGCTGGACCTTCGACGCCGCCTCCCAGGCGACCGCGCTAAACACCCCGCAGGGCAACATGACCTACGGCTACGATTCGGCGGGGCGGAGGACGTCGATGGTGGAGACGGGGGTCGGCACGAGCACGTATTCGTACGACGCGGATTCGCGCCTCACC
>JACOSL010000045.1 GCA_016179045.1 Fimbriimonas ginsengisoli
TATGCGGCGGTTTGGAAGGGATGAACGGACTCGGCAAAGCGCTTCTCGGACTGGCGGTGGCGGCGGCCGCCGCGCTCAGCTTGCTCGGTCCGGATGCAAAGCGGTTCCAAACCCCAGAACTCGCCCGCATTTTCTTCTGGCACTTCCCCTGCACGATCGCATGCACCCTGCTCCTTTTCTGGGGCGCATGGAACAGCCTGCGCTACTTGCAGACTCGAAACCCCCAAGCCGACGTCTTCGCCACCGCCGCCATCGAGCTGTCGCTCCTGTTCGGTCTGCTCGTGATGGCGACGGGCATCTTGTTCTCCCGTGTGCAGTGGGGCGCGTGGTGGCAACAAGACCCTCGGCAGACCTCGTTCCTGCTCGTGCTGCTGATCCTGATGGCGCAGTTCGTATTGCGCTCGGCCACGCCGGAAGGGCCGCGACGGGCCGCGCTTTCGGCCGCGTACTGGCTGGCGGCCACGCTGCCGATCGTGTTTCTCATGTTCGTTTTCCCCCGCCTGCCCCAGATCGCCAACGCTTCGTTTCACCCCAGCGATACGATCCAGCAGGGCCAGTTGGACCCGTATTACCGTTGGACGGTGATCTCGATGCTCGCCGTCATCCTGATGCTCGCCGCCTGGCTTTACCGGCTGCGGGTGCGCGCGGGGCTCGCGGAGCTAGCCCTCGAGGAGTTCGATGGAGAATTGGAAGCTGATCGCGGCGGTTCCGCCGCTACTGGTGTGGTTCGCCCTGTTTCTCTACCTGACAAAGGTTGAGCGGCGGATCGCGAAGGCCGAGGCCCGCTTGGATGAGCTGAAGAAGCGGTGAGCGCCTTCCAGCGGGTGGCGCCTGTTTATGACGAGCTCATGAAACAGGTGCCGTACCGCATGTGGGTGGGCTACTACCTGCTGCTCCTATCCCAGCAAGACGTCCACCCGAAAACCATCCTCGACGTGGCCTGCGGCACCGGGTCGATGGCCGAGCTGCTGGCGCGCGAAGGTTTTCAGGTCGAGGGGATCGATGTTTCCGCGCCGATGATCGCGCAGGCTCGACGCAAAGCGAAGCGCAAGCGCCTGCCGCTTCAATACCACGTGGCGGACGCGGCCGAGTTCGACCTGGGAAAGCGGTTCGACGCCGCCTTCTCGTACTTCGACAGCCTCAACAACATCGTTGAGCCCGAGCGCTTGCAAGAGGCGTTCAGGCGCATCGCCCGCCATTTATCGCCCGGTGGTTCCTTCATCTTCGATCTCAACACCGAGTACGCGTTCGAGAACAAGATGTTCGATCAGAAGCGCCTCCACGCCAACGCCAAGCTGCGCTACCAGTGGGAGGGTCACTACGATCCGAAGTCGCGGCTCATCCGCGTCGACATGCGCTTTTGGCTCGGGGACGAGGAGTTCGAGGAGACCCACTGGCAGCGGGCCTACCGCGACCAGGACATCCGCCGCATGCTGCTTCAGGCCGGATTCACGCAGATACAGGCGTTCCACAGCTACACGCTGGAGCCCACCCGCCCGCGGAGCGACCGCGTGCACTATGCCTGCCTGCTTGGATAGCCGCCATCGGCACGCATTGGAAGCGCAGTTCGGCGCAACTTCCCCCAAGTGCCGGGCCCCAGTGGTTGGCAGGCTCTCACCACCCACCCCCATCCCCTCCCTCAAGGGAGGGGAGTTGAAAATCTTACGGCTGCGCTCGCCCCGATTTCATCGGGGCTCGCTTGCCGGTCTTCTTCCGGGACGCCATGCTTGGCGTCCCTCTGGTAACACGATTGAAACCGAGGTCGAGAGGTGCGTCGAGCACGGACCTGGCGGTGCTTTGCACGGCCAGGCAAGTGCTGGATGCCAACCGCCCAACGCCATGGATGGCGTTGGAGAAAGAAAGGGTGAGCGAGGCCCGGGACGGGCCGAGCGAGCCAGATAAAAAACATCCCCTCCCTCGAGGGAGGGGGCAGGGGGAGGGTGCGGGGCCAAAGACCTGGCAAACGGCCAAATCGCCCCGCTTGCGCTCTTGCTAGCCCTTGCCCTTCACGGGCGCCGGCTTCGATTCGAGCCCCAGGTGCCGCAGGAACGCATCGAGCTGAGGCTCGCGGCCCAGGTAGTCCTTGAGCATGTCCATCGCATCCATCGAACCACCCCTCGACAGGATTTTCGAGCGGTAGTACTGCCCCGCCTTGGGATCGAGGATCCCAAGCTGCTCGAAGCGCTGGAACATGTCCTGCGCGTACACCAGCGACCACATGTAGCCGTAATAAGCGCCCTGGTAGCCGACCATGTGGCCAAACGAGGCGTGGAAGTAGACCTCGGGAACAGGTTTGTACAGTTCGACCTCGGCATACACGTCGTTGGCGACCTTGGTCGTGTCGACCTTGCCGTCCTTGACCGTGTGGATGCGTTGGTCGAAGATGCCGTAGTAGAACTGGTGCTCGGACTCGATGCCGCTGCCCAGGTGCTGGGCCGCCAGCATGCCTTTCAGGAGCTTGTCCGGGAACGGCTCGCCCGTCTTGTAGTGCCGCGCGAAGGTGCGCAAGACCTTGCCGTTCCACACCCAGTTCTCGAACATCTGGCTAGGCGCTTCGACGAAATCCCGCTCTACGCTCGTGCCCGAGAACCGACCCATCTTGGTCTGCGTGAGCATGTCGTGCAGGCAGTGGCCGAACTCGTGGAAGAAGGTCACGACCTCGTCGTGCGTGAGTAGCGCCGGCTTGTCGCCGCTTGGCTTGCTGAGATTGGCGACCACGGCGGCGAGCGGCAGTTGAACGGTTCCGTCCGGCCACACCTTGCGCTCCCAAAGCGACCAGCATGCGGCGTGGGTGTACTTGTTCGGGCGGGGATACAGGTCGATGAAGAAGCGGCCGATCACCCCGCCCTTCTCCTTGTCGACCACCTCATAGAACTTCGCGTCCGGATGCCAGATCGTGAAGCCCATCGCGGCCGCCTTGTCGGTGATCTCGCGGTATTCGAGGCCGTAGAGCGATTGGGTGACCTTGAAGAGCCCATCCACGACCCGCGCGACGGGCAGATACTCTCGCACCTTCTCCTCGTCCACCGCGTACTTCTCCTTCAGCAGGCGGTCCTTCAGGTAGGCGTAGTCCCAGGGATACAGTTGGGCGGTTTTGTTGCCGGTCTGCTTGCGCTTGGAGGCGAGGAACTCGGCGAAATCCGCCGCGGACTTCTTGCGCACGATCGGCCGAAGCTTCTTGTAGAAATCGGCGACGGCCGCGGCGGTCTTGGCCATGCGGGGCTCCAGTTCGTAGTCCACGGAGGTGGCGAAGCCGAGCAGTTGGGCTTGTTCGGCGCGAAGCTTGACAAGCTTTTCGAGGACGCGCACGTTCTTCTTGCCACCCCGCCGCTTGTAAGCGGTCCACACCTTCTGTCTCGTAGCCTCCACGTCGCAGTGGTTGGTGATGCCGTCGAAGGTGGGATAGTCCATTCCAACGAGCAAGACCCCGTCGGTTTGGGGCTGCTTGTCGATCACGTCCTTGGGAACGCCGCGCAGTTCGGCCCTGGTCAGGGGCACGCGCGTTTCGTCTTCGGCGATGTTCTGCTCGAACTCGATTCCGAGCTTGTTCAGTTCCTTCTCGATGTCCTTGAGTCGGTCGCGCTTGTCCTTGGGCAGGTCCATGCCCGCCCGGCGGTAGTCGCGCATCGTGAACTTGAGGTATCGCGCCTGCTCGCCTTCGAGCTTGGGGCTGGTGTCGGCATACGCCTTGACTGCCTTATAGAGGTCTTCTCGCTTGCCCAGTTCGATCTGCCAATTGCTGAGGAATTCGTCGGACTCGCGGGCGGTGTCGCGCGCGTTGGCGTCGGTCGACACGAACTGCATGAAGATGAGAACGGAGGTCTCGGTGTCGAGGCGGGTTCCGATATCGTCGAGCGCGCCAAGCGTGTTCTCGAACGTGCGGTCCTTGTCAGGGATCGCGACGATGGCGGCGACCGCCGCGTCCGCCCGCTTGGTCGCCTCGGCGACTTTGGGGTGGACCTCGGCGCAGGCAAACGACAACAGGGCAAGGGGCGCGGCAAGCGCCCAAAGGCGGGGGCTGGTCCTCATTTTCACTCCGGCGGCTCGACAAGATCGGGACGCCTCGTATATTTACCCGCCAGCGGGCCTGTCGAGTCAGGCGGTTGGGACTTACGCCTTGGTATCGTGAGGCTCCATGCCCCCAGCGCACGCCCGGCTGACGGTAACCCGAAACTCGCCTCGCGACATCAAAATACGCGGGCTCGAGATGTTCCTGGACGACAAGCCGCTCGCCAACCTCGCTTTTGGCGAAAGCCACAGCTTGGAGATCGAGCCAGGCGTCCACACCCTGCGGGTCACGAACAACCTGTATGCGGAGTCGGCCGAGTTCACAATCCAAGCCGGTGAGCACTCGACCTTCGAGGTGGGAAACGTGGTCCGGGGCCTTGGCGCGGTGCCTTTCATGCTCTTTGGCTTCGGTCCATACCGCGTCTTTTTGAGCGACCCGGAGATCACCCGTGAATAAGTTTCAAGAGGGCGGTAACGATGAGACCTGCCGTCCGTCCTTGAGGCAAGAATCGGCCCGCCGATCGGGCCGCCCCGGATGACGGCGCGGGTGCGGTTCGACGAGGGCATATTGACGACCACGATTCTCCCGCTTGCCGCGCTGGCGGTCGGCCTTTTCGCGCTGTTTCTGGCTTACCGAACGCCTGAGCGGGCTAAGCCCGCCGGGCGTGCGAGCGAGTCGATCACGCTCGTTTGCATGCTTCTGGCTTCAGGCTACGCGGCTTGGCGATGGGCCCCGCCCGCCGAACATACGGGCGCACTGCTTGGCCTCGCGCTCGGGGCGGTTGCGGTTTGGATTGGCGGCTGGCTGCCCGACAAATCGCCGAACGAGTTGCGAACCGCCGCTTTCCTGGGCATTGGTGCGGCGGCGGCCGGAGCCCTGCACCTGCTTCCGGTCAAGCAGGCGACGGCGGGGCAGAGCGCGCTGCTGGTCGGGGCGATGCTAGGGGTGCTTGCGGCTCTTCGCAGTCCCGGCTCGCTCGCGGCGGGCCAGGCGGCGGTGTTCGCCTCGGCCATCGCGCTCACCGACGCGCTTGGCGGGATCCACCTGTCGGGCGATCTCGGCCCTTCGGCGGGCTGCGTGGCGGCGCTCGGTCTAGCCCTGGCTCTCCTCGTGGGCTTTGGCCTTGCCGAAACCCTCGAGCCTTTGCGCCGCGGGAAGCCCGTGCTCCTGCTCGTCCTGCTGGCGGCGGCGGGCTGGATTTTGGGGCGCAGATTGTTCGATTCGGTTCCCGCGTGGGAGATCATGGTTGGCGGCGCGTTGCCCGCGTTCGCCCTCTTCGCCTGGGCGTTGCGCGAGGATGGGCCTCCCGACCTCGTGCGCCTTGGCCTCGCTTTCCTTCTCATTTTCGGTCTGGCGACGCTCGCCTTCGCGATGCTGCAAGGTCTGGGGATCGCGCTTTTGCTGCTCGCCTTGCTCGCGGCATGCGGCGCGCTGGGGCGATGTCGCGTGGCGATGGTCGCAGGCGCTTTGCTTGGCCTCGGGCTCTATCGACTTTTCCACCAGGCTCATTTTGAAGTCGTGCGCTCGGTCGATATCGGGCAGCACTACGCGATGCTGGGGGTGGTGCTAGGAATGATCGCGCCCTTGATCCCTGGCGAGTGGGCGCGGCGACAGCCTTCGTCGGGCGTCCGAGTTGCCCTCGCCACGTTCGTTTGGGGCATCGCTTTTATCGGGCTTCCGCTCATCGCGGTGGTGGTGCTTGGCGCGAAAGGGGCGATCGGCATGCTCCTGGGCATCAGCGTGGCGCCGTTGCTTTCGGCTCGGTCCGGCGCTCGCGATTGGGGCGCGGTGGCCACCGCAGCCGGATTCGGCGCGCTCGCGAGCCTAGGATATGGGTGGCTAAGCCCGATCGAATTGGAACGCGATGCGAAAATCCGCGTCGTGGCGATCGCGGGGGCGGCGCTCGTGGTCGCGGCGCTGTTCATCGCTTGGCTGGCCCCTGCGCCTGAGGAACCGGCGTGAGACGCGGCTTCGAACTGATCGCCTTGGCCGCGACCTGCCTCGTCGTGTTGGCCCTCGGCGTCACCCAAGAGGTGCCGCTCGGCTCGGTCGGGGGTCGGGTGACGATGGCGGAAAGCGGCGCCGGATTGCCCGACGCCTCGCTCAGCCTTACCTCATTTGGCGGTGACATCAACTACGAGAAGACCCTGACGACCAAGGCGGGTGGACGCTTCGAACTGGCGCGCGTCCCCGCCGGGCGCTACGAGATCGAGGCGAGCGCCCGGCACCACCAGCTTTCGCGGCGCGTGATCGAAGTGGCGGAGGGCAAGGCGACGCGGCTCGAACTGGAAATGACCCCCAGCCAGCCCAGCCTGGACTTATACGTAAGCCAACACGTGTTCACTCCGGGCGAGACCCCCGAGGCCGAGGTGCACGCGTTCCTGCGCGAGCCTACGCTGACCGTGAACGTGTACCGTCTCGACCTTGCCAAAGTTCTCGCCCGAGGCGGCTTGCAGGAGGCGCTCTCGCCAGTCCGAGAAAACCGTCAGGATAGCCTCAGCCTCGGATCGCTCGTGTCCTCGGCCGTCCACCCCGGCAAGAACCTCGATCCGGAGGGGGCCTTCGTCGACCGGCTCGCTTTCCCCAAGCTAGGAGAAGGATTCTATTGGGTGGAATGCCTTGCCAAGGGCTTGCGGCGAGGCAGCTATCTCAACGTCAGCCGGATCGCCCTCGTGTCCAAGGTGGATGCCGGTGGGGCGCTCTGCTTCGTGACCGACCTTCGACAAGGCACCCCGGTTCCCGGCTGCGAAGTGGCGCAGGTCGTGGGGGATCAGCGCACGGTGCTTGGCAAGACGGATCGCGACGGCCTAGCTCGTGTGAAGCCTTCTCGACCTCAAACGGATGAGGCGGTGGTCGCGCGGGCCGGCCGTACCCGCGTTCATGCGAGGAGGAGTGGGGTTAGGAGCGGCTTCCTTCAAGCGCGCATCGGCGACTCGGTCGCCTTCACGAGCCTGCGCCTGCCAGGAAACTCGGGCGAGGACGGCGAGGCTGGAGAAACCGGCCTGACCCGCGCCGAAAGCACCCGCATCTACACTTACACCGACCGGCCCATCTACCGCCCAGGCGATCTAGTTCGATTCAAGGGCATCGTGCGCCGCCGCGACGGTGACGAATACCGCTTGCCCGGCCAGGGCGAGGTCACCGTATCCGTGCTCAACTCCGACCAAAGCATCATCGCCAAACTCACCCGGCCGCTCAGCCCCCACGGAACGTTCGACGGCTCGTTCACGACCAGCGTCGAAGCCAAGCCGGGCTCATATCAGATCGTATCAGGCGCGTTCGGCGCGGAACAGACCACCCGGGTCGCCATCTCGGCCTATCGTAAGGCCCCGTACACGGTAGCGGTGAAGTCGGAACGGCCGCATTATGTGATCGGCGAGCGCGCGGTCGCCCTGGTCACCGCCAAGTACTACTTCGGCGGCCCCGTTGCGGGCGCGAAGGTGCACGCAGTCGTTTATCGCAACCCGATCTGGAGCTTTGGAGAGGAGGGCGGCGACGAAGGTTCATCTAGCGAAGACCAGGGGTTTGCGGGAGACGCTCGAGGCTTCACGGGCGGCGAGTTTTCGAGCGAAATCGACGCGACAACCGACGAGAGCGGCGTCGCCCGCATCGAATTTGAGACGAAGGGCAAGAACGACCCCAACGACATGCCGACCGACTTCGATTACTCGGTGTCAGTGTCGATCCAGGAGGCAGGCGGCCAGGCATTTGACGGGCAGGGGAGCGTGCGCGTCACGAGGGGCGATTTCTCGATCCATGTCGAGCCCGACGATTACATAGTTCGGCCGGGCTCAGCGGTGAAATGCGCGGTCCGGGTCCTTGGAGTCGACACGCCGGTTAAGCCGGGAGCCAATCGAAAGGTTCGGCTCGAAATCGGAACAATGCACTACGACCGGGAGAAGGTCGAATTTGAGCGCACAAGCAGCCTGGACGGTGTCACCGGTGTCGACGGAATCGCGACCTTCACCGTGCCTGCCGGGCGCCATGGCTTGGTTGCTCTGCGCGCGGTCATCGACGACGAGCGGGGCCACCGCATCACCGACCAGAGCGAGTTCTACGTGGAGGGAGGCACTTGGCCGACCTGGATGGACCAAGGCAAGCTCGGCGTTCGGTTCGACAAGCGGCAGTACGACGTCGGCGACATCGCCCGCGTCCTAATCCGAACTTCCAAGCCGGGAGGGGTCGCGCTTCTCTGCGTCGAGGGCGAGCGCTTGCTCGAATCGAGAATCGTTAAGCTAGGCTCCGAAACGACGACGGTCGAGCTGCCCGTGCTCAAGCACGACGCGCCGAACGCCACAGTCAGCGTCGTCTATATCCGCGCAAAGCAGTTCTCCGAGCAGCGAGCGGCGATGACGGTTCGCCAGACCGCCAAGCAGCTCACCGTCGAGATCACACCTGGCAAGGTGAGCTACCACCCGGGCGACACCGCCTCCGTGACTGTGCGCACGACGAACCACGCGGGCAAGCCGGTGAGCGCGGAGGTTTCGGTCGAGGTCGTGGACGAGGCGATCTACGCTCTTGCGCCGGAATCGACTAACCCGGAGCGTGGCTTGTACCCGTTGAGGCCGGACCTTGTTCGAACCGAATACTCGTTCCCCGAGATCTACCTCGACGGCGGCGACAAAGGCACCAAGTCGACCGCCATCCGCAAGCGATTCCAAGACACCGCATATTGGGCGCCGTTCGTACAGACCGGCGCCGACGGAATGGCGCGGGTGTCGGTGCCTCTGCCTGACAACCTCACGTCCTGGCGGACCACCGCGGTCGCGGTCAGCGACGATTCGGCCGTCGGCATGAGCTCGGCCAACTTCCGCGCGCGCAAAGAACTCATGGTGCGCATCGAGACGCCCAGCTTTCTGGTAGCGGGCGACCGCCAGTCGATCGCGGTGAGCGTCACCAACGACGATGCTCGCGATGCCACGATTCGCCTGCGCATGGAGGCGATCGGGTTGACCCTGCCGAAATCAAGCGACGACCTTCGGGTCGCGGCGGGCAAGACGGAATCGCTCCACCTCGACGTGGCCGCCTCGCGGGCCGGAGAGGCGAGCCTGACCGTCACCGCGCGCTCCGACGCGGGCGCTTCGGACGGCGTTCGGCGCACCGTGACCATCCAGCCTCACGGACGGCTGGTCGAAACGATGGTGGGCGGCATGACGCAAGGCTCGGCCAATCTCAGCTTCACCTTGCGCCAGAATGCCGATCCGAACGCGGGCCGCTTGCGCGTGAGCTTCAGCCCCTCCATCGGAGGGAGCCTTCTGCGCTCGCTCGACCGGCTCGTCGGCTTTCCGTATGGCTGCGTCGAGCAAACGATGAGCCGGTTTCTGCCGAGCGTGGTGGTGGGCAAGGCGTTCCGCGACCTCGGCATTCATCGTCCGGACCTCGAGGCCCGCGTTCCGCGCATAGCCGACGATGGTTTCGCCCGCCTTCAGAAGATGCAGCACTCGGACGGCGGCTGGGGCTGGTGGACTTATGACAAATCCGACCCGTTCATGACCGCTTTGGTGCTCGACGGGCTCGCCAGGGCCACCGAGGCGGGCTACCCGTCGAAATACGTCGACGTGCCCGCCGCCTTGAAGTACGGCGAGCAATTTCTGAAGTCCCCAGGCGGCACGTCAGACGCCCGCATCTATCTGGCTTACGCGTTGGCTCGACATGGCCGCAAGGAGCAGGCTCGGCAAGAGGCGCTCGGCTGGAACCTTGCGAAGGCGGATGCGGAACAACTTTCTCTTGCGATCCTCGCCGCCGATGCGCTCGGCCTTGCCCATCAACGCTCCACCTGGCTCGCGCGGCTAAAGAGCCTCGCGGTCGGGGGAGAAATGGGCGTTCATTTCCCGATCCCAGTCTGGAGTTGGGGCGCGGAGGCGGATGCGATCGCCCTGCTCGCGATCGGCACCGCGAGCCCGAACGATCCGATGGTCGGCGGACTCGTTCGCCGCCTCATGGAGAAGCGCCAGGACGACGGCTGGACCTCCACGCGCGACACCGCCTACGCGGTGATCGGGCTGACCCAGTATCTGAAATCGACGGGCGAGCTCTCGGCGAGCCCGGAGGTGAAGATTTCGGTCAACGGCAGGCTCGCGCGCACCGTGCGTCTCGCCAAGCTGAGCGACGGTATGCCGGCGGTGGACCTCGTAGTGCCCGTCGCCAAGCTGAGGAAGGGGCAGAACCAACTGAGCATCTCGGTCAGCGGCGGCGCCTGCTACTACTCGGGCAGCCTGCGCCAGTGGGATGTCGCCGACCAGTTGCCGACCGTGCTCAACGACTCCGGCCTCAAGATCGAGCGAGCGATCTACCGCATGGAGACGCGCCACCTCGAAGACGGCACGCTCCGTCTGATGCCGAGCGCCAAGCCGGTCGAAAGTGTGCGGTCGGGCGATCTGCTGTTCGTGCGGGTGCGAGTCTCCGCGACCAATCACCTTCCGTACGCGATGATCGAGATTCCGATCCCCAGCAACTGCCGCATCGTTGATGCGGGCGACCCCGATCCGGAGGAAGAGTGGCGCTGGTGGTGGGCCGAGCAATCGACTTTCGACGACCGCGCCGCCTTCTTCACTCGCGACTTCGCGCCAGGGGAGTCGGAACTCACCTTCATGATGCGCGCCGAGACCCCCGGCGCCTGCCTGGCAATGCCCGCTTCGGTTCAGAACATGTACGACCCGGGCCGGCGCGCCTCTTCCGCCGAGAATCCGCTGAGGATCGAGCCATGAGGCGCATGACGATTGGAGGCGCGGGAGTCGCCCTCGTGGCGCTTGCGATCGCAGGGATCGGCGTAGGTTCCCTGCCTTCGAATCGGCGCGTCGGGTCGTACGCCACCACGCTCGAAGGGAGAACGAGGTCGCAGCGCCATAACGCCCGGCACGCCCTCGACAAGCTCAGGGGGTGTGTGATCGGGCCCGGCGAGACGTTCTCGTTTAACAAGCGGGTGGGCACCTACTCGCGCGACGCTGGCTATCGGAAGGCCCCGGTGAGCTACAACGGCCAGTTGATCGCCAGTTGGGGCGGGGGCGTGTGCCAAACCTCGACCACCCTCTACAATGCGGCCTTGCTGGCGGGGATGGTGATCGTCGAGCGCCATCCCCATGTTTTCTGCCCCTCGTACGTCCCTCCGGGACGGGACGCGGCGGTCGCGTTCCGCGAAGTCGACCTGCGGTTCCGAAACCCGCATCCGTTTGCGGTCTGGATCGACGGGCGGATCGAGGGGCCGGCGCTGGAGGTTGACCTTATCGCCGCCCATGCCTTGCCACGGCCGTACGCTGTGGTGAGCAATGTTCAAAGCATTGAACGCGTTCGCACGTTCGTCGACGGCGATCCGAGCGCGTCAGCCCGGGTGCGAACTAGCGGGAAGCGGGGATACGACGTTGCGGTCTACCGGATGTCCGACGGAGTTCGCGAACTCGTGTCTAGCGACTCGTACCCCGCGATGCACCGCGTGATCGAATACCGCTAAGGCTCCGCTTCGCCCGGAACTTCGTCGTCGCGCTTGTCGGGCATAACCTCGGCGGTAGCGGTCACGAAACCGTGCTCGGCCGCTCGGTCCCGAATGAGCTCTTCGATCAGTTGCCGGGCCTCGTTCTCGGTCGAGCCTTCGGCTCTCAGGGCGGGCATATCGCGGCAGGTCGCCACAAAGACGCCTTCCGGTTTCTGAAGCACTTCGATGATCATGCTTTGCCTCCCGGATGCTGGGCGGCTGGCGCCTGCGTTCGGTTCGCTCGCAGGATGCCGACCGCCTCGTCCTGTTCTACCTGGGAAAAGTCGATGTACCACCGCCCCACGGCGGAGAAGTAGTCGGGCTCGAGCACGCACACCAGCTCGTCGGCTTCCCGCGAGAGGTCGGCGGCGCTTTCGCGGGCGCACACCGGTGCGGCCAGTACAACCCGCGCCGCTCCCCGCTCGCGACAGGCGAGAATTGCGGCGCGCGCCGTCATCCCCGTTGCAAGGCCGTCGTCTACGATGATCGCAGTGCGGCCGTGCAAGTCGGCTGGCGCTCGGACCCCTTCATAGGCCGCCGACGACGCCTGCAGCTTCACGGTTGCGGCTTCCACCAACTCCTTGCGCCGTGTCTCGTCAAGCCCGCTCCACCTGAGTGCGTCTTCGTTCCAAACCACGGCGCCACCCTCGGCCACAGCCCCGATCGCGAATTCGGGTTCGAATGGCGCGCCGATCTTCTGAACAGGGATGACATCGAGCGGGCAATTGAGCGCCCGCGCAACCTCTTGGGCGACCGGCAAGCCCCCCTTTGGGAGGGCCAAGACGATCGGGTTTTCGCCGCATCGGTCGCCTAGCCGCTCGGAAAGCTGCCGACCGGCGTCCACGCGGTCGAGGAAAGGCGCGGCACTTTGCATGGTCCGTTCCACTATAGGATGATTCCCTGCTGGCGAAGCGCTCTTCCGGTGTGACGGTTTCCAAGGACGCGGAACCGAGTCCTCCCGCGATGCCGCCGGGCCGCTTATCCTATGAATGAATTATCACGCGAACGTCTCGTGCGCAACAAGGGTCAAACGGTTAAGCCCGCGGGGCAAGCCATGAATGCCAAGATCTATGCCGTATTTCGAGGGTGCGACTGTGCGGAAGACGCGTTGCTCGCATTACAAGGCGAGGGCATCGCCCCTGACGATCTCAGCTTGCTGCGAAAGGAACGGGCTACCGGGCTCCTCGGGCCGCTCGAATTGGACCCCGCCCCGGTCGAGCGCACGGCCCCCGCGCGGTCGGCGGCCGGATCATCACTTCCGAGAGCGGAACGAGAGGGGTCGGACCTGTTCGAATCGCATATCGGAGGGGGGATAAGCACATCCTCTCCCGACGACGACGTGTCCGCGGTCGAGGAGATGGACGATGCTCCTGAAATTGCCGAGGACCAGCTCGCGCCGGCCAACGGGCGCTCCTACGGCTCCGAGGACGTCCTCGATGCGGCGGAATTCGCGTCCAGCGGCTACCTCCATGCGCTTCGACCCGGCAAGGCGCCTTTCGTTCGCGAGGCGGATAGCCAGATCACCCGGCTTCATGCGGGCAGCCTCCACATCGAAGGAGACGGACCCCTCTCGACGGCAGCGACGACGTGGGCGGCCGAGCGCAGCCCCCTTCCGATCGAAGAGCGCCTGCACCTCCGGCTCGAGTCGGAAGGAATCAGGCTGACCGACGCCGATTCGATCGTGCAAGCTTTTCGCACCGCCCACCCGCTCCTTTGCATCGAGGTGTCATTGCCCGAGCTGACTGCGCCGGCCCGGCGCGCCCTCGAAGAGTTTGGGGCGCTCGCGATCTGGGAGACCCCTTAAGGGGCCTAATCACCCGCGCGAGAGACCACTTGTTCAAGGTCGGCAGCTACAATAGAGCCGGGCGACACCTCGCCAATTGGAGATTCGCAGCATGGCTCGATCGATTTGGAACGGCGTCATCAGTTTCGGCCTCGTGAGCATCCCCGTCGGGTTGCACACCGCCACCCAGGAAAGGGACCTTCGGTTCAACCAGCTTCACAAGCCGTGTGGCTCCCGGATCAAGCAGCAACGCTTCTGCCCCACATGCGAGCGGACCGTTGAGCAGGAGGAAGTCGACCGGGGCTTTGAGCTCTCCAAGGGCAGCTACGCGGTCGTCAGCGACGAAGATTTCGAGGCGCTACCGGTGCCGTCTAAGCACGCGATCGAGGTGACGTCGTTCGTGAAGGCGGACGAGATCGATTCGATCTTCTTCGACCAAAGCTATTACCTTGAGCCAGGTGAGACCGCGCGCAAACCTTTCGCCCTCCTGCTTCGCGCCCTTAAGGAAAAGGGCGTGCTCGCAGTGGGCAAGATCGCGATCCGGAACAAGGAAGCCCTTTGCGTGCTACGACCATCTCGCGGCACGCTCGTCTTGGAGACCCTTTTTTACGAGGACGAGATTCGCAAGCCGGAGGCCGAAGGGATCGACGGCGTCGAGGTCGACGAGCGCGAACTTGGCATGGCAAAGAGCCTCGTCGAGCTCCTTGAGAAGGCCTTCGATCCGGGCGAATACAAAGACGCGTACCGCAGCGCGCTCCTCGAGCGGATCGAAGCCAAGCAGCACGGCGGGCAGATCACGACCGCGCCGGAGCCGAAGGAGGCTCGCGTGGTCAATCTGATGGACGCGCTCCGCGCCAGCCTGGAAGAGGCGCAACAGAAGAAGAAGAGCGGATAGCGTGGCGGAGAGCTACGAAGAAAAGCGCAGCTTCGCAGTCACCCCCGAACCCTCTGGAGCTGGCGAGGCGCCGGGCACGGGCCCCTTGCGCTTTTGCATCCAGAAGCACGCCGCCCGGAGGCTGCACTACGACCTGCGACTGGAGCTCGACGGCGCGCTCGTGTCGTGGGCGGTGCCGAAGGGGCCGTCGCTCGATCCGCAGGACAAGCACCTAGCGGTGAAGGTCGAAGACCATCCCTTGAGCTACACCGGCTTCGAGGGCCAAATCCCGAAGGGCGAGTACGGCGCGGGCGAGATGATCGTTTGGGACGAGGGCGTGTACTCGCCAGACGAAGGGGGGAAGCTGTCGTTCGACGATCGGGACGAGGCGCAGGCGCGGATGAGGGACGAACTGGCCAAAGGCAAGCTCTCGATCACGCTGCGCGGCAAGAAGCTGGCCGGCTCTTGGACCCTGGTCAAGACCGCGCGCGGCCCCAACGAGTGGCTGCTCATCAAGCATCAGGACGAGCACGCCTCCAGCACCCGCAAGGTGCTCGACGAGGGCCGCTCGGTGGTCTCGGGCCGGACGATCGAGGACGTTAGGGCGGGCCGCGCCGCTCCGGCCCAGGGCTTGGACTTAGGCGGCATCCCTGGGGCGCAAAAGGCATCGGTGCCGCGACTGATTAGCCCCATGCTTTGCACCGAAATGCCAAAGCTGCGCGACGATCCAGGCTGGATTTTCGAGGTCAAGCTCGACGGCATCCGGGTCATCGCGATCGTCGAGGACCGCAAGGCGCGGCTGCTTTCTCGAAACGGCCATGACATCACGCCCCGCTTCCCCGCGCTGGCCGCCGAGCTTTCGGCGCTGCCGCACCGAAGCCTCGTCCTCGACGGCGAAGTCGTGCTCTACGATTCGCGCGGGGTGCCTTCGTTTCAAGCGCTGATGGAGCGATTCCAACTCACGAACCCGGCGGACGTCATGCGGGCGGAGCGGAGCGCACCGGTCGAGTACTGCGTGTTCGATCTGCTCTTCCTCGACGGCTGGGACCTGCGCCAGGCGCCCCTGGTCGAGCGGCGCCGGTTGATGGAAGAAGCGGTACTGCGGGGCGCGAGCCTAAGGACGCTCGATGCCTTCTCCGAGCACGGCCAGATGGTCTACGACAAGGTGCGCGCGCTTGGCTTTGAGGGCGTGGTGGGTAAGAAGCTGGATTCTCGCTATCGAGAGGGAGTCCGGGGGCCGAATTGGATCAAAGTGAAGGGCTACCACTCCGACGACTTCCTCGTCGTCGGCTACACCCGGGGCGAGGGCTCCCGCCGTAGCACCTTCGGCGCCCTTGTGCTGGCCGAACGCGACGGTGACCGCTGGGCTTATCGCGGCAATGTAGGCGGTGGCTTCAGCGACGCGCAACTGGACGAGATTCGGGCTCTACTTGATGCTACCGGACCCGGCGACAGCCCGTTCGAGCCTCCCGTTAAGTTCGCCTCGCCAGTGGTTTGGGTCGCCCCTCGCCACTGGGCGGAGGTGAGATATATGGAGCGAACTCGCGAGGGCTTGTTGCGGATGCCAGTGTTCTTGCGGCTTCGCCCCGACCTGACCGCGCCCGCGACCACCGGAGGCGGCGACCCGCCAGCCGATGACTTATCGAATGTGCGGGAGCAACTCGGCGAGCCGAAGCAGGAGTTCGCGATCCTAGTCGAGGGTGAGACCGTCCGCTTCACCCACATGGATCGTGAGCTTTGGCCCGCCTGGGCCGATCAACCCGCGATCACCAAGCGCCTGCTGGCAACCTATTACGCCAAGGTTTCATCGCATTTCATCGCTCATCTGCGCGACCGGCCGCTGTCTCTCGTGCGCTGCCCAGACGGGATCGCGGGCGAGCACTTCTTTCAGAAGCATTGGGAGAAGGGCGTGCCCGACTTCGTGGAGCGGGTGATGCTTTGGTCTTCGCACAGCGGGCGCTCCGTTCCTTACCTGCTTTGCAACAATCTCGCCACGCTGCTCTGGATGGCGCAGATGTCGGTGCTGGAGATTCACCCCTGGTACTCGCGGGTGGCAGCAGACGGCGCCGCGTCAGGGCGGCACACCGACTTCGGGAGTTCGGAGGAGTCGATCGACGGATCGGCTCTCGATTACCCCGACTTCTTGGTCGTGGACCTAGATCCGAACGTCAAGGACGACCCCGCAAGCCAAGCGGCCAGCTTCGCGATGACGGTGGACGTCGCCCTCGGGCTCAAAGAAATGCTCGACGGCCTCGGCATCCCTGGCTTCCTCAAGACGAGCGGAAAGAGCGGGCTCCACATCTACCTGCCGATTGAGCGCAACGTGGCTTATGACGCAGTGCGCAAGCTTGCGGAGACGCTTGGGCGGCACCTGGAGCGGGCGATGCCAGACAAAGTCACGATGGAATGGACCGTGAGCAAGCGGCCCGAAAAGGTGTTCTTCGACCACAACCAGAACGTGCGCGGCAAGACGCTTGCGGCGGCATTCTCGCCAAGGCCGGTGCCCGGGGCGCCCGTTTCCTTCCCGATCGAGTGGTCTGCTCTGCGTCTAGTCTCGCCCTCTCACTTCACCGTGCTTTCGGCGCCCGCCGCAGTGGGCCAAGCGGGAGACCCGTGGCAGACGATCCTCTCATCGCGCGCCGACCTGCGCGCGATGCTGCATTGAACTAGCGCTCGTCCGGGATCTGCTTCGCGCCTCGGATCGCGAGCAAGGTCGTTGCCAACAGTTCGTTCGCTTGGGCTTTGTCCTCTGGATCGAATCGCGCGATGTACGCCGCCATCTCTTTGAGCTGCGAAACCTGAACCTCGGCTCCCCAGATCGCGCCGAGACGCCGCACATCTTCGAGCAGGAGGTAGGTGCTCATGCGAAAGGCGTTGGCAACGATGGTGCGGTAGAGCCTCCGGTGTTCCGGGGATTTGGGCTCCATGCTCACATAGAAGCCGCTTCTCCGGAACGCCCCATAGCCCAGCACGAAGTGCCGCTGAAAGCCCGAGCCCCAAGCTTCGGGCACGAAGCAATGAACAAGCTCGGCGCGGCTGGCCATGAAGATGTTGTGAACAGGGTAGGGGCCATCGTTCCAGAGCGCGTTCATTACATACTCCCCCCGCTTCGTCGCCCGTTCGTTGTTGATGCGCTGAAGTCCCTGATCCATCATCCAGCCGAGCCACAGCCAGGGTGCGCGCATCGTCTTGAGTTGCTCGGCTGCGGGTGGGCCCAAGGATTTCTTGGCAAGCACTTCCTTGGGGAATTGAAGCACTCCAAAGTCGGCGTCCTCGTACTGGCGCGCGAAGTCGCCGACGCTCCACATTGGGTTGGGGATCAGCCGCTGGCTTACCGTCCCTGCGAGGGCGACCGGACCGCGCCGCGGAGGCTTGCCAAGCAATGCCCGTCGCATCAGGTGCTGGCCTAGCAGCAAAGCCCGATATTTCTCAAATGAGAGCAGCTCGCCCGGGATGAAGAGGTTGCCCTTCGTGAGGTCGACGACGCGGTTGTACAAGGCCCAGAAATTGGCGTCCGTGGGATCGGCAAGATAGCGGTCGTGAAGGCCGTACCAAGCGGCGCTGGATGCTTCGCGAGGCACGCGCGGCGTGTCGGCGAACCAGTTGGCAATGCTCGCGTGCTCCTTGCCGTGAAACCCGTCCTCTGACAAACGGTTGAACTCAAGGCCGATGCGAAGCGACCACAGGTCGATCTTCAACAGCTCGTTCTTGGCCCTCAACGCGTCCGCAAGCGATCCGATGCGCCCCTTGCTGAGGGTTGGCACGAGCGGGGCAAGCCCTTGGGCGAGGGCACCGTCTCTATCCAAAGGGGCCTTGCCCGGCAGCACCCGGCCACCCGGTTGGAAGACGCGATCCTCCATCGGGTCGAGAAGCCGTTTGATGCCGTATTTGGCCCGGACCGAGTGGATGAAGTGGACTACCCCGTTGGAGTCCGACATCGAAAGATGAGGGGCCGCCCGGCGCCGGATGGTTTCGTCGGAGAACCCGTAAGCCGCGATCTCGATTCCGTCGGGGCTGTGGCAATTCGCACAGGCGGCGTGGTCGTTAATCGCCCCCGGCTTGCGCCAGAGCTTCAAGCCCTCCCGAAGCGCCTGGTCACCGGCGAGGCTAACGGCTGAGGCGACCGATGCCGAAGACAGCAACAGGCCAGCCAGAGTCGTGGCACACAGGAGTTGAAAGCGACGCGAGAGCATAGGCAACGCAAGGCGCTGAATCCCGACGCTGAGTGTACACGGGCTGCGGATTGGATCGAACCTGCGCGGACTGAAGATTAGCCTGCGAGAACCCGAAAACATACAGGGTTGTTCCGCGCAGGGTAGTTCATGCTTCGCCGGCTTTCGATCAAGACCAAGCTAACCTTGATCTCCGTGCTCACGAGCACATTTGCGCTCGTGCTAGCGTCCGCGGGGCTGCTTGCCTATGACCTGAACTCCTTCCGGCAATCGATGGCGGAAGACCTGCAGACTCAAGCTCGGATCGTCGCCGCGAACGCGGCCCAGGCTGTAGTCGAGGGCAACCACAAAGACACTTCGGACATCCTGTCGTCTCTACAGCAAAAGCCGGACGTCCGTGCCTGCGCGATCTACACGCCCAACAACCTGATCTTCGCGGACTACGTGCGCACCAGCGCCGACCGGAGCCTGATTCCGACCACGCCGTCGTACGAGGGCGTGACGTTTCGAGGCAACACGATTCAAGTGTTCGCCACGATGGCCCACAACGACTACTCGGTCGGGATGCTGTTCATCTCATCCGACATGAGCGCCTGGTACGACCGCCTGCGCACCTATTTGGGCCTCCTTGGCACCCTCATCCTCGTCTCGAGCGTGGCTTCGCTCCTATTGGCAAGCCAGCTTCAAAAATTCATCACCGACCCGATCCTGCGGCTCAGCGGAACGATGACCCGGGTGTCGGAGGAAAACGACTACGCTCTTCGCGTTGAGCCTGGCGGCGGCCCCGAGTTGAGCCGACTGATGGAGGGCTTCAATTCGATGTTGGAGGAGATGGAGCGGCGCGATGCCGCCCTCATCCGAGCCAACGACGAACTCGAGACGCGGGTGCGGCAACGAACAGCCGAGCTTCAGGCCCAAGTGAACGAGCGCAAACGAGCCGAGCGCGCCCTCGCCGACGCTAACGCCGACCTTGAAATCGCAGTCCGACAGGCGAACAGCCTGGCGGAAGCGGCCGAGGCGGCGAGTCAGGCCAAGTCGGAGTTTCTCGCCAACATGAGCCACGAAATCCGGACCCCGATGAACGGCGTGCTCGGCATGTCCGCCTTGCTCATGGAAACCTCGCTGACCAGCGAGCAGCGCGACTTCGCCGATACGATCAAGAACAGCGCGGAAACACTCCTTGCGATCATCAACGACATCCTCGACTTTTCGAAGATCGAGGCCGGAAAGATGACGATCGAGCACGTCGATTTCAACTTGCGCGTGGCAGTCGAGGAGGTCGCCGAACTCTTTGCCAGCCCCGCGCACGGCAAGGGGCTGGAGCTGAATTGCATGGTTGCCCCCGACATGCCCGAGACCTTGGTTGGCGATCCGGTTCGAATCAAGCAAATCATCGCCAATCTCGCCTCGAACGCGGTGAAGTTCACTGAGAGTGGCGAGGTTACGCTAGCCGCCGAGCTAGTGGAGAACGGCGATGAGCAGGCCCGGATCCGCCTGTTGGTTCGCGATACGGGCATCGGCATCCCCGAGGATCGCCACTTGGCGGTATTTCAGAGCTTTACCCAGGCAGACGGCAGCACCACCCGCAGGTATGGCGGAACTGGCCTTGGGCTTACAATCTGCAGCCAGCTCGTTCACCTCATGGGCGGAGAGATCACCCTGCAATCCGCTCCAGGGGAGGGCTCGACCTTTTCGGTCGAACTCGATCTGCCGCTATCGACCAGGCAGGTCGACCGACCAGCCGTCGATCGCCTCAAGCACCTCAGGGCTCTATGTGTGGACGACAACGCCACAAATCTGCTGATCCTTGAGCGGCAGCTCGCCACATGGGGCTGCGAAGTGGTGACGCTAAACGCCGGCGAGCATGCGGCGCAGCTTCTGCGGGAGGCGCTTCAAACGCACCCGTTCGACTTCGTAATCCTCGACATGCAGATGCCTGGCCTTGACGGGGAGCAGACGGCTGCCACGATAAGGGCGCTGCCGGAACTGGGGCACGTACCCTTGATCCTGCTGTCTTCGATGGGCTCGCGAATCGACCAAAAACGGGGACGGGGATTCGCGGCGGTCTTGACCAAGCCGGTACGCCAGGCCAACTTGAGGCGCTCGATCATGGAAGTCCTCGGGCAGCAAGCAAAGAAACGGGCGCCGGGCGTGCCCGCTGCCGACGCCGAAGTACTGGCAACGCTACGGGGTGCACGAGTGTTGCTGGCGGAGGACAATGCGATCAACACCAAGGTGGCGCTTCAAATCTTGAGTCGTCTAGGCTGCTCGGCGGTGGCCGTCGAGAACGGCCTGCTCGCCCTCGAAGCCCTCGAGCGAGAGAGCTTCGACCTCGTGCTCATGGACGTTCAGATGCCTCACATGGACGGCCTTGAGGCAAGCCGCAAGATCAGGAAGTCCGACAAGCCGTACCGGGATATCCCAATAGTCGCCTTGACCGCCAACGCCATGGCGGGCGACAGGGACCAGTGCCTGGCAGCAGGCATGAACGACTACCTACCCAAGCCCGTGAAGCCGGCTGAACTTTCCACCGTGCTTGTGCGATGGATCAAGACCGGAAACGACACGCCCGAGGCGGTCGCGAAGGAGAACCCTAACCGGCGCTCCGTCGACGGGCCGCTCGACGCGAGCCGGCTGCGAGACGAGCTCGGCTTCGACGAAGACACCGCCATTGCGATCTTGCGCGAGTTCCGGACCTCGGCAATCGATCTGCTCGACCGGATGGCCGAATCGATCAAGGCGCAAGACGTCGCAGGTGTCAAGCTCCACGCGCACACGCTCAAGGGATCGGCGAAAACGATCGGCGCACCCAAGTTGGCCGAGGCTTGCCGCGAGCTTGAGAGGGCGGCGGAGGACTCCTTCAACGGCAGTTTGACGCCTCGCCTCCGGCGAATCGAGCGCGAACTTCGCGTCGTGCTCGATCTTCTCGCCCCCCGCCTCGCCGCTTAGTTCGGCAGTTCCGTTTCGAGCGCCTCAATCAGCCGCCGAACCTCATCGAGCATGTTGTAGTGCACCATGCTGGCGCGAACTACGCCTTCCTCGGGATCGATGCCGAGCTTTTGGCAAAGACGGTACGCGTAAGCGCTGCCGCTTCGAACGCCGAGGCCATGCCGGTTTAGGGCTGTGGCTAGCTCGGAGGAGCGCCTTTTTGAAGCTAAGAAGCTGATTGTGGTGACCCGCGACCTTTCGCCATGCTGGGGGCCGATGACTTTCAGCCCGCGTCTTTCGCGAAGGTAGTCGATCAGCAGCTTCTGCAGGGGCAACTCGAGGTCGGCCATCGCCAAGAAGGCACGAACTACCATTTCGCGGGTCGTTTGTCCATTCTCACCCGCTCCGGCTAGGAAATTGAGATAGGGCCCGAGGGAGAGGAGGCCCGCGCAGCCCTCGTGGCACGCGCCGCCAAGCTGAAACTTGTAGGGGATCAAATTCCTGGGAACGAAGAAATGGTTGGGGCCGGTGAGTTCCTCGACCGCGTCGGCGCGGCCGTAGAGCGCCCCCATGTGGGGTCCGTACACCTTGTAGGTCGAATAGACGTACCAATCGACGTTCCAGGCGGCAACGTCGATGGGGCGGTGGGGCGCGTAGGCGACGCCATCGACCACGACCCTTGCGCCCGCGTCGTGAACAGCCCTCGTGATGGCAGCGACATCCACGATCCCGCCCAGCAAGTTCGAAACGTGAGGGAGAGCGACGATCTTGACCTGGCCACCCTCCAGCAGCGCTTGCAGAGTGTCGATCCGGCAGGTCAGGCTTTCCGGATCGACCGGCCACACCTCGACCTTTACGCCGAATCGCTCGAGCGCGAACCAAGGGCCGATATTCGCCTCATGGCCGGTTTCCGCGACGAGGATGCGATCGCCCGGCTTGAGTTCGCGGCTATAGCAACCCACGAGCATGGTCAGAAGTTGGGTTGTGGAGGGCCCAAGGATGACGTGGCCAGTTGCCTCGCCGCCCATGATTCGGTTGACGAAGGCATGGGCACGAGCCACCGTGTCGGTGGCGACATCGGATTGCGGATAGCCCGCGCCAAGCTGAACGTAGCTGGTAAGCATGTAGTCGCGAATTCCGTGCGCGACGAATGCGGGAACCTGCGAGCCTCCCGCATTTTCCAGATACGCGAAGCCCGAGGCCAGCGATGGAAAGCGGGAGCGAATCTGAGCAAGCGTTGGCGTGCCGGCGACCGAAGTGGGCATGCGCTTAGACTACCGGGGGCGCGGCGTTATCCAGGTCGCGAAATCCTTTCAAGAGGAGCAGGTCGTAGACAATCTTCAGGCCTCCCGCAAGCCCGAAAGGGGTGCCCAGCCACGAGGCCGCGACGAGCGAACCGGAAAGTATGGGCGAAAGAGAAGCCCCGATCGTTCGTGCTACGCCCGCCATTCCCGCCGCCGCCGAACGCTCGTCGGGCTCGACCACGGCGATGGTGAAGGCCTGCCGGGTGGGGACATCCATCTGCGAGATCGAAAATCTGGCCAAAAGACAGCCGATGGCCCATCCGAAGTTCGGCATGAACGGCACCGCGGCCAGAAGCACGTTCGAAGGCAAATGAGTCCACACCATCGTGTTGACCAGGCCGATCCGGCGTGCCAGCCACGCCGCGGGCAGGCCGGAGAGCCCCGACAGAAGGTTCGCGCCAAAGAGAATCGAGCCGATCGCCTCCGGCCTGGCGCCAAATTTTACGTGAAACCAGTAGGCGAGAAAGGCTTGAACAACGAAGCCACCGCCGAATGAATCCAGCGAGAAGAGGGCGCACAGCCGCAGCACTTTGGCGCGCGAGCGATGCAGGCCGAACTTTGCCGAAGGGCCACGCTCCTCGAGCGGCACTTCGACCCCTCGGCCCAGCATGAGGAACGGGGCCAACTGGAGAATGCCAAGAGCGCCGTAAAGCCCAAAGACCGCGCGATAGCCCCCAACGTCGGTCCACCCAACGGTCGTAAGCGCGTGAACTCCCCAACCCGCCGCAAGCGCCCCGCCCGCCGAGGCGAAAGCGCCCGCCAGGTGATACCAAGCGAAGAGAAGAGGTCGCCTTTCGGCGACGACGACTTGCGCCAGGGCAGCTTGCTCGATGGCGAGAAACGGGCCGACCTCGTTGCCGCTTGGACTGATCACCCCGATCGTGGCGGCAACGCAGAGTAAGGCGAATCCTGATCCCATGGCAAAGGCAAGTCCGGCGAGCGCCATGAGGCCGGCGCCGAGGATCAGCGTCTGTCGCCGCCCGATCGCATCGGCTTTCAACGAGAACCCGAGTGAAATGACGGTGTCGCCGACCAGGGTCAGGCTCAGCAGGAGCCCGATTCCGCCTGCGCCGTAGCCCAGCGCGGCCAAGTGGAGAGCGAGGACGGTCGAGGCGAGACCGTAAGCGAAGAGCCGGATCGAGCGAGAGGCGAAGAGAAAGCCGATCTCTCGGGGCCGCCGCATGGCGGGCAAGGCTACCCCCGCTTAGCCCTGGCCATCATCCATTGCTGCAAGCGGCGGTAGGACTCCTTTGGGTCGCCCCGAGAGTCGAGCAGCCCGAGGTGGTGGCTCGGCTCGTACCGATTGGAGCCCAGGTCCTTAAGAGCGTAGAGCACGGTGAACTGCACTCCGCTCTTGAGGTTCGTCTCGAGAATCCGGATCATCCGGCTGGCGTGTTCGGCTTCCGCTGCTTGCTCCGCTGCTTCGGAATCGGTCTCCTCCACCTGTGGGAAGGCCATGAACCAGGCTGGATTATTTGGGGCGCGCTCGTAGACCTGGAACATCCGGTCGACTGTGTGTCGGGCGAAGATGGTTAGCGATACGCGTCGCCAGGTTTTATCGATCTCGATAGTCTCGACATGGTCGTCGGCGAGGCCAAATCGCAATTCGAGGGGGGGCCCTGCCGTTCGGAAGTAGGCGCTCACGGTGTAATAGCGGCCCCCGCGCAGCAGGCCATCCGCAATCAGGCCGCTCGTAGCCCGGCCGGGCTCGTCGAGCTTATCGGCGGTGCCAAGGCGGACGGCCTGATGCCCGCCCAAGGGATCGGGGAAGCCACCTTCGAGTCCAGGTTTCATGCGGTAGCCGCGCATCTTGAATGGGTTCGGGCGGGCTAGGATCGCTTGCCCCACGCCGGGCGCGGACGCCAGGCCCAGGCCGGGGGTTGTCGCGTCGGAGTAGCCCCACTCGCCACATATGAGCTCGATATGCCTGTGAGGGTGGAAGCGCTTCACGAGGGCGCGCAGCTTCGCCCAATCCTTGGCGACCGTCTCGGGGGGGCCGGGGCGGTAGGGATGGACGCTAACCCCGTCGGCGAGATCGAGCAAGCCGGCCCGGAAGCAGGCCTCGAGGAACGGCCAATTGAATCCGGCGGCGGCAGGCAGTACGATCGGGTCACCGGGGGCCTCGCGGCGCAGGATCGAGGCCGCCCGCCTTGCCAGTTCGACGTAGTCGGCTGCGTTTGCCCTCGGCTCCCAGAAGTGGTCTGCGTCGGGCTCGTTCCAGACCTCCCAGATGAACCCACGGCCCCCGTAGTGGCGCGCGCTTGCCTCGACGAAGCGGCAGAAGGCCGCACGCTGAGCGGGGTCCGCGGGGCCCGTCTTGATGGTCGGAGTGTAGAGCAAGTTGCCGTAGTCGAGTATCAGATAGGCGCGCAGACCTGCCGCCTGGAGCCGGAGAAGGAGGCTGTCGTAGGCGGAAAAGTCGAATTCGCCCGCCCGGCGTTCGATTTGCGCCCACGGCAGATCGAACCGCACCGCGTTCGCGCCGAGGGCGCGAACACGCTCGATGTCTTCGTCCCTCATCCGTATGGCGTCGTTGACGTTGATCGCGAGCCCGCTAAGCGCCTTGCCGGGGGGGGCGGCAAATGTCGCTGGCCCGACGACCCCGAGAAGCCCAAGCGCGGTCCGCATGCCCAAAGCGGTGGTCACAAAGCCTAGACGGGCGGAGCGTGCCCGCGAAAGCCCGATTCAGATCTAGTTGGTTGAATTCGCCCTGGGATCGAAAGTGCGCGGTTGGAGTGCATGATGTCGCAAGAGGTAGAGATCACCTGCATTGAATCGTTCGCCGCACGGAGCGGACTACCTGCCCAGACTAAGCAGCGAGTGGCCATTCTCCGCGATGCTACACGAAGATGGGGTGGCCGAAAACCCCAAACAAGATGAACACGGCCACTTGGCCGTTTCTAGCTCGAGCGTCAAGCACGATCTTTGTGGTTTGCTCGTCCACTTTGGTCATCTCTAGCGGCTTGGGCGCCCTTTCGTTTCGCAGGAATGACCCCCACAAGTCAGTCGCGATTTGGTGCCCGCGAGGGTTACCGGAGATGCTCACCACGGTCAGCAGCCGAAGCTCCTTATCGAGCGAAACCGAGTATCCGACCAGTTTGTCGTCGTGTAGCTGGGCGCCCTTGCTCGATGAGGGCGTAAATTTGCGAATTGCCCAAAACGGGGCCCCATCCGAAATGTAGCGCCATTGCGGAAGGCTGACGGGAAATGCCTCGGCGCCGGATGGACGTGAACGGCGTGAAAGTACTTCGCCTAGGAATTGCTTGTTCGTAGCGCAAAACATTAGGCCGGAGTCAAAGGCAAAGTAGTAAGTCCATGTTACGCTTCTTGGATCAGGCTCCTCGAACACATACACGGACATGCCGCCTACCTCGCCGTGTCGTAAAATCGTACGGCGGATTCTGTGGATTGCGGCTCCCTGGAAATCCGACGGCAGCTAGTCCACTGATTAGCTCAGCGATTGTCGCCTCGTACCCTTCTCGCGGATGCCCGGAGTAGTGATTGCTGACGACGACGGACTCCGTGCTCTCGGGGAGCCACTTTAGAACCTCGGCGACGGAAGGTCGCCGCTGCGTTGACCTCGCGTGGGTTCCAAACGCGAGGGGGGCGAAGAGGAGAGAGCAGAGGCACGCGGCTAATCGACCGGTAACGAGCACAACGTCCATTTATCCGCTTTCTCCCCGATGAGGCGGCACGGTAAGAACTGCTGGTCGGGATGGGCAGATTCGAACTGCCGACCTCTCCCACCCGAAAGGAGCGCTCTACCAAGCTGAGCCACATCCCGACGGCGGGGAAGGTTACCCCGGAGCCCCTGTTGTAAGATGCTTGCGTGGATTTGGGGCAATGCCCTCGGTGCGGGATGACCTGGGTCACCGGGGACGAGAAATGCCGCTGGTGCGGGTTCGTGCCGATTGGCGCCGGGCTCTGGACGGTGAGCGTGACTTCGCAACGTCGCATCGGCCCGCCAGGATCGGTGGGCAGCTACGCATTCGCGTTCCTGCTCCTGGCCGTCATGGCGTTTGCGATCGAGGTTCGCCCGTGGCGCAACGATTGGGAATGGCTGCGTATTCAAACGGGCGACGAGCGTCCGACCTCCGTGGTGGGCACCTGGCAGATCGAAAGGAGCGTGCCCGTCGATGTGCCAGGCGGCCCGGAGACGCCAGAGGGGCTGCAGGGCTCGATGGTGTTCACGCCGGCAGGCAAAGTTCGCCTTGTGTTTATGCGGGACGTTCGCGCCATCGACGTGGCCGGAACCTACGCGGTCTACGGAAACGTCGTGTACCTCCGAAATCTCCAGAGCGTCGATCCAGACGGAGACGCCCCCTTGCCCCCCGTAGTTCGCCTGCGCCTGCGGCCCCAGTCGGACGGAAGGATCATCGCCCGCATTGAGCAGCAAGAGGAGCTAACATTGCGCCGCTTGCGCCCGGACGAGATGCACTGACGAGCTATCCTTAATCGCGATGGTAGTGGTTCGCTGGAACAACGGGCTCGTTTTCGCTGCGGAAGCGCCTGATGGAACGCGCCTAACGCTGGATGGTCAAGCCGACGACGCGCTCCCGGCGGTCGGCCTCTCGCCCATGCAGGCCCTGCTCGCCGCGATTGCCGCGTGCGGGGCCATGGACGTAATCTCAATTCTCGAAAAGAAGCGCCAGAAGGTCACCGCTTACCGAGTCGAAATCAAAGGGGAGCGGCCACCCGCAGGCAAATGGCCGCGCCCATTTCAATCGATCACCATTCGGCACATCGTGACGGGGAAGAACGTAGACCCCGCCGCTTTGGCGCGCGCGGTCGAACTCAGCGACAGCAAGTATTGCTCCGTGCTCGCCACCCTCCGCGAGAGCCCTTCGGTGAAGTCGGAATGGGTTGTAGAGCCGGACGCCGGCTAGCTCAAGTGGAAGACGAATCTCGCGTTGCCGAGAGCGATCTCCGCGCCATCGTGCAATTCGGCCATCTCAACCTTCTCAAAATCGTCCTGCAGCAAGAAGGTGCCGTTCGACGAGCCTAGATCCTGGATCATCCAAGCGCCGTCTTCGAGCGTGATCTTCGCGTGCTTGCGGGAGACGTAAGAGGCCTCCGGGAGACTGCCGAGATCGACATCGACGGGCCCGACCAACGGATCGAACCGACCGATGACGGCGGGCGGATGAACTTCGAACTCCACATCGGTCTCCGCGCCGTTCCGCTTGAGCACAAGCCGGGCAACCCCGGCGGCGGGTTGCTCCGGCGCAGCCTCGGCCGCCTCGGGAGCCGCTTGGGGCTCCTCCTGAACTACGCCTTCCTCTTGGTCGTCGATCATGCCATCTGCCTCCTACCGATCGCGGAACCGATCCCAAGGATCAGCGCCGAAACCACCAGCGCCGGCGCCAAGGTGCCGAGCGAAAAGCGCTGGTTACCCAGAACGACTTCCAGAAAGTCGTTTCCGGTTCTTTTACCGTAAATCAGCCATCCCATCGATAAGACGAACGCGATCGCCATGCTCGCGGAAGCCCATTGGGGCGAAACCCGCCTCCCGGGGAGCACGCCATACGCGATCGCGACGGGCAAGAGTAGCGCTCCGACCAGCGCCCCCGCCCAGTCGTACCAAAGCTCGACCACGCTTTCGATCCATAGCGACAGGCCCACCGCGGCACCCGCAGAAACGAACAGTCCGATCCTCGTCCACTGGCGGATGCGCTGATCGTCGACGGTCCGGGCCAGCCGCGCCGCGATCTCCCGACCGAGAGTAGCGCCGCTCACGAGCGTGTACCCCACGCACGCCGAGAGGATCGTTCCCAAGAGGCCGAAGAGAAAAATCCCCTTGAGGCCGGGGGGAAGCATGGCCTCGGCAAGCAGGGGGTAGGTCCAAAGGGGCTTCGCGGCGGGAACGGCGGAGGCGACCGCATAGAGGCCCGCCGTGATGCTGAGCACGTCGAACAGCATCCACAACCCAACCGAAACGAGCACGCCGCGACGACCTAGCGTGGGCGAGCCCGCGGCGGCGACCCGCTGGTGGAATCCAGGATCGACGAGCGTCCAAGCCCCGAGGAGAAAGAAACTGAGCACGGCGAGCATGCCCTGGCCCCCGTCGAGGCGGTGCAGCTTCGGGTCGGGGATCGAAGCGAGCATGACTCCAAAGGCCGTTCGGTGCAAGCAGACGAGCGCCATCGCTATAAAGCCGACGTACATCATCGCGAAGGCGAGAAAGCTCACGCGAACGTCGGCGATCAGGCCGCCCTTGGCAAGAAACAACGTTCCGACCAGCGCTCCGACGAGAACGGACGGGCCGAGTTGCCAGCCAGTCACCACCTGAACGAGGATCCCGAGCATCAAGACGTGTGCGGCAGGCACGGCGAGAAGGAACACGAGCACCGCTCCGGTCAGGGCGGCGCCACGCCCCCAACGCAGCTCGAGGCGCTCGGGGAGGCTGATCTGCTCGGCGGAGCGCACCCGCTCGGCGAACCAAAACGCATACACGAGCGCAAACACGTAGTAGGGCACGCCGAGGAGGAGCCAGGTTCCGATTCCGTACGTGGAGACCGCTTCCCCGACGCCAAGGATGCCGCCGTACCACGTCGTGACGAGCGTGGCCACGAACGCGGGCATGCTGAGCCGGCGGCCCGCCACGAGGAACTGCAGCATCGTCCGGTCGCGCAGCCGCGCGGAAAAGCCAAGCGCGACTATCGCAAGGCCAAGAACCGCCAACCAAAAGGCGTCCGCCGGCCCCAAGTGCACTTGTGGCATCGGGCTCAGAGCATATCCCGCCTAGTCCCAGGTCGGCGGGGCGTCGATCGGCGTTTCGACGAACAGCAAGGCAACGCCCTCGCCGATCTCGACCGACACACGTTCACCCATAGACTGATTCGAGATGCTCTTCGTCCCCTGCGGGGCGAGCGAAGCATCCCGCAGCTCCCATCGCACACCGCGAAGGACTACGCCCTCGCACCTTTCCAGCGGCAGCAACGAAACTCGAGTCCCGGGCTCGCATGCAACCTCCAGCGTGTCGCCGGACCTTACGATCCAACCGAGACCGCGCCGGAACGCGATGCGAACCGCGAGCTTGGACGCGGCAGCGCTGTGCAGGCTCGCCAGCACGTGGTCTGGCAGATCGCCTTCCACTCCGATGAGGGTTACGGATGGAAAGCCCTCGGCGGCGACGTAGGCGAGAAGCTTGTCGCAGTCGGTGCGCGACTCGTCGGGGTCGCTCACAACTTCGTGCGGCCCTCCTGCTAGGGTGGAAATGGCCGAGTCGAAATCGCCCACCACGACCTGAACGCCATGGCCTGCTTCGTAGAGCCGATTTGCGCCGCCGTCGGCGGCGAT
>JACOSL010000041.1 GCA_016179045.1 Fimbriimonas ginsengisoli
CATCAAGCACCCTACACACCAGCAAGCGACGACTATCCATAGTGCTCACACTCGTAAACGGCATGCCCCTCCGGACGCCGGGCGTGTGGATACGATGTGTTGGCGGACCTGGATACGATGTGTTGGCATCGGACAACACGGCGGGGGTCGCGCGAAGCGCGGGGGGTGGTACTCCGCCGAAGGCGGAGGAAGTCCGTAGGTCTAACGCGTGAAATTGGCCTGGGCACGGCCCGCATGACGGCGAGCGGACGCCCGTTGCCTAGCACAGCCTCAGCACTCGCGGCACATGCATCAAAGGGATGCTGAGGCGCCGTCGGGCCTAGCGAGTAACCGCCGGCGCTTCGTCCGGCTTGACGAACCCCTTCTCCCGCGCGAGCGCCTCGCGCCCGATCGGCGCCTCCAGGCGAGCCTTCTCCCGGATCAATTCGACCCGGTGGCGCTCCGATTCGCGCATCTGGGCTTGGGCTTCTTCAGCCCGGCGCCGCTGCTCGGACGCGACCCGCCAGGGCCGCGCGCTGAGCAGCAAACCCGCGCCGACCGCCGCCACCACCAGGGCCACGTTCCACAGCCGCTTTCGCTTCATTTGACCACCTGCGTCAGGATCAGATTGGTATTACCCGGCACGCCGGGCGGCACGCCCGCGGTGACGATCACCGAATCCCCCACCTTCAGGCGCCCCATCCCGAGGAAGCCGTTGAGCGCGTTCGCCACGATGTCGTCGGTGCTCCTCGGCTGCTCGACCAGGAGCGCGTCCACCCCCCAGACGATCGCCATCTGCCGGCAGGTTTCCGGCTTCCAGCTCGCGCAGAGGATGGGCGCTTTGGGGCGGAACTTGCTGACGAAGCGCGCGGTTTGGCCGCTGGTGGTGGTGGTCACGATTGCGCGCGGGCGCAGCGCGCGGGCAAGCTCGGCCACCGCGAATGTCACCGCCTCGGTGTGATCGGGCTGCCTCAGGCCGTGTTCGAGGTAACGCCGCTCGATGCGCTCGCGGTCGAACATCGCCTCCGCCTTCTCCGCGATGCGCGCCATCACGCGCACGCACTGGATCGGATAGTCGCCCACCGCGGTCTCGCCGCTGAGCATGACCGCGTCCGCGCCGTCGAGGATGGCGTTGGCCACGTCGGTGGCCTCCGCGCGCGTGGGGCGAGCCGAGTGCAGCATGCTTTCGAGCATCTGGGTGGCGATGATTGAGGGCTTGCCCGCCCGCGAGCAGCGCTCGACGATGCGCTTTTGGGCGAGCGGCACCTCCTCGATCTCCATCTGCAGGCCCATGTCGCCGCGCGCGACCATGACGATGTCGGCGATCGCCACGATGTCGTCGATGTTCTGCAGCGCGTCTCTGGTTTCGATTTTCGCGCAGAGGGCGGCGTGGCCGCCGAGGCGGTCGAGGGCCCGGCGCAACTCGCGGATGTCGGAGGCACGCCGAACGTAGCTGAGGGCGACGAAGTCGGCCCCGATCGCCGCCGCCTCCTGGAGGTCGGCCGCATCCTGATGGGTGAGGCACGGCACGTCGAAGCTCTTGCCCACGAGGGTGACGCCGTGGTGGCTGCACACGTCCCCGCCGCTGAGCGCCTTCGCCTCGAAGTTGCCGCCGTCCGAGCCCACGATGCGCAGTTCCACCGCGCCGTCGGCGAGCAGCAGCCGGTCGCCGGGCTTGATCGCGGCGAGGATTTCGGGCTGACCTAGCGGGAGGGCCGCGCCCTCGTCGGGACCGATGGTGACGTGCATACCGGGTCGCACGTGCACCCGGCCCTTGCCGGGCAGATCGCCGAGGCGGAACTTCGGGCCTTGGAGGTCGACCATCACCGCGACCGGCCCCATGCGCGGGCTCAGCTCGCGCAGCCACTCGACCCACTGGCGGCGCAAGGGCCAATCGCCGTGGCTGCAATTGATGCGGGCGACGCTCATGCCGGCGTCGATCAGCGCGCGCAGGCGATCCTTGGTGGCGACGGCGGGGCCGAGCGTGCAGACGATCTTGGTGCGGCGTTTCATTGCTCAGGCGCGTCGCGCCCTATGGTCAGGACGGCGGGGACCGCGGAAGGTCGCCGCACGGTCACGAGCACATCTCAACGCTGCGGCGCGTCATGGTAATGTCCGGCAAGGAGTGACAGGGGTTGGCAATGTTTGGTAAAGTTTGGTAAGCTTGATGGGCAAGAAGCAAAAGGGACAGAAACCGATTTACATGCTTACGGTTGCGGACGCGGCGGAGCTGCTCGGTGTTTCGTCTTCAACCCTGAGAAATTGGGATAGGGCCGGGAAGCTGAAGGCTCGCAGGCATCCAATGAATGGATACCGGCTCTACGAGAAGGCGGAAATCTTGGTGTTGCGCGAGGCGATTGCAAACTACGGGCCATCCGGGACGGATGAGCCTTCAGGCGGAAAGCACGAAGATGACAACAGCAGAAAGTAGCGTAGCGGTGGTGGACGGACAGAACGTGGGAACAGTCTTCACCGAAGGGGCACCAGAGCGAAAGGCGCTGGAGGTGAATTTTCCGTTCGAGAACCTGCACCGGCTCGCGGAGCTGGAGAGTTGGCGCAAGGAAGTGAACCGACCCATCTACCACGTCCACAAGTGGTGGGCCAATCGACTCGGTTCCGTGTTCCGGGCGATTCTTCTTGGCGCGGGTCTGCCAGAGACCAAAGACGCCTGGCCAGAGTTCTACAGCCCCAAACATCACTTCGGAGACATGGTCGTTTTAGACCCGTTTATGGGTAGCGGCACGACCATCGGTGAAGCATTGAAGTTGGGTTATCGAGCGGTGGGAGTGGATATCAACCCGGTTGCCTACTTCCAAGTAAAGACGATGCTTGGAGCGCCGGGCGAGGAGGCACTTAGCAGAGGCTTTGAACGGTTGGAAGAACGGGTGGGTTCTAAGATTCAATCTTTGTATCGCTCGAAGTACAAGGGCCAGGACGCGCACCTTCTCTACACGTTTTGGGTGAAGGTGCTTCCTTGCCCTGACTGTGGAAACAAGACACAGCTTTTTGCGAAGCGGATTTTTTCGTCAAATGCTTACCCAAAAAACAAGCCCCAATCGTGGGCGGTATGCCCATTTTGCGGCGAAGTGAACGAGGTCCTGTTCACGGATTCAAGCGCCGTGTGCCGTGGATGCCATTCGGATTTCGACCCGCAACGCGGGTGTATCGAAGGCCAATCGTTTCGATGCCCCGGTTGTGGGGGGCTCCACCGCACGCTCGACGTCGTTAGAAGGTTGGGACGTGTTCCGCAGCACGAGATGTATGCTCTGATGCTCCTTCTCCCAAACGGGAAGAAGGTCTATAAAGCCCCGGATGAGTGTGACAGGGAGCTTTTCGAGAGCGCGAAAAGGGAGCTTGCAACGCTGGCCCTTCCGATTCCGAACGTAGAGATTCCAGCGGGACACAACACGAATCAGGCCAGGAGCTACAACTATTTGTATTGGCATGAGATGTTCAACGAGCGTCAGCTTCTCGCGCTCGGAACTCTGTTTCAGGGCATTTTGAGCGAGACTGACCAAAAAGTGCGCGAAGCGTTGCTCATGCTTGCGTCCGGCGTCCTTGAGTTCAACAACATGTTTTGCTCGTTCAAAGGCGAAGGCACCGGAGCGGTGCGCCATCTCTTTGCTCACCACATTTTGAAGCCTGAGCGGACACCGCTTGAGGCAAACCCCTGGGGAACCGACAAAAGCAGTGGCTCATTTTCTACTCTCTTCGAAAGGCGTCTGCTCGCTGCGGTCAGGTACAAGAGGGCTCCGTTTGAACTTCGAGTGGCATCTGCCGCAGGCAAAATCGTGGGCGAAAAGGTGTTCGGGGTAAATCGGCCGCTGTCGCCGAGAATCGCGTCAAACTTCGCTGAGGTCGCCGAAAGGAAAGCTGACGTGCTGGTGATGGCAAGCGACTCTGGATGCTTGCCGCTTCCAGACGCTTCGGTTGACCTTGTAGTTACGGACCCCCCCTATTTCGACAATGTCCACTATTCGGAGCTTGCGGACTTCTTTTTCTGCTGGCTTCAACAAGGGCTGGCTGAAACTGACCCTGCATTTGCCCCGGCATCGACTCGTCACGGAATGGAGGTGCAGAGTAAAGACGCGGGGAGCTTCAGTCACCTGCTCGGGCGGGTCTTGAGCGAGTGTTCACGAGTCCTGAAGGCCGGCGGGATTGTCGCCTTTACATTTCAACACGCCCGATGGGAAGCGTGGGCGGCCGTATTGCAAGCTCTTCGCAGTGCCGGGTTGGAAGTGGTGGCCGTTCATCCGGTCAAAGCTGAGATGAGCGTCTCAATGCCCAAGCTACAGGCAAGAGAACCCATCAACCTTGACCAAATCATAGTCTGTCGCCACAGAAACGATTGCCAAGGCCGCGTCGCTCTTCCCACCGGACTCGACGTGGCTCGAGACAGCCAGGCAGTCGTGAGTCGGTACAACAAGGCTGGAATCAAGCTTTCGCGGGGCGACATACGCGCGATTTTGATGGGGTCTTGCGTAAAGTTAACCAGCCCCCTTACATGCGAGGTAAAGGCCAGAGAAGCGCTTGATGCACTGCGGAACGGATTGGAGAAGCATTTGAACGCACTGGATCACGGCCAGGATGTAGTTGCCCAGGCAATGCCAGGCGCGAAGTCGAACGGACAACTGGCTCTCGACATGGTCTTTGAGCGAATGAAGCAGTACTCGCTGGTCAGACCAACTCGAAGACGTCGAACTCAATCGTCACCCCGGCGTTCGTAGCTGGGGTCTTCGTTACTGTGGGGCCCCTCTTGCCCCGCAGCTTGATCGTGAAGCCATCCACCTCATCCTTCGAGACGGTTCTTTGCAGCGACCCGACCTTTTTTATTCGCGGGTCGCTAATGTTCCAGGACTTTGGAAGGATCAGGCTACTCCTTCCGATTCCGTAAGGGTAGATCTCTAACGGGTGCGGGAAGACGTACATTTTGCGGTCCCGGATGAACCCGTCGCCATATGAGCCAAAACCGTGAATGGCGACGTTGACGTGGTCATCAGCTAGTTTGTGATCCGAGTTGATAAGGTCGGCGTGCGCGATCGCAAGGGAGCAAACTGTTCGCGCTTTCGCCTTCGTACCAGTGTAGAGGAAAAAGACAAGAAACACGTCCCGGCCGCCTTTCTTGCCCGATGGGATCGTGCTGTTGAAATCGATGTCCTTTCGCGCTGGCTTGCCTTTCGTGAAACCCAGGGCCTTCAACTCGTAGCCTTCGGTCAGGGCTGCCCTCGTTACTAGAAAATCGGGATAGCTATTGCGGCCTTGCTGGTTGTATGCGAGCTTCCCTTCCTTCAGGCGAGCGGCGAACCAATCCTGGGCGAAGTACTCCTTGTCGTTGGCGCTATGTGGCTTCATCGTTTCGCCCTTCGACACTGCCGTCGCCATTCGAACGAAGATGTCCACTGCGAGGGTTGGGGTAGGAGCGTTCATTCTTGATCACTGAGCCACCGCTACGCCGGGTGACGAACGGCCTAAGTTACCCCCCGCAGCGCGCCCCACTGCTGCTCGAACTCGGACACGAGGCGCTCCATCGCGGCGAAGCCGCCCTGCCAGAACGCCTCCGACTCGATATCCACCCCCAACTCCGACATCAATTCCGCGGGCGAGCGGGCGCCGCCCCGCTCCAGCACGCGCACATACCGCTCGGCAAACGACGGCCCTTCCGCCTTCGCCATCTGGAAGAGCGATAGTACGAGCAATTCCCCAAACGCATAGGCGTACACGTAAAACGGCGCGTGCACGAAGTGCCCCACGTAGCTCCACCAATGGCGGTGCTGCTCGCCCAGCTTCACGCTCGAACCGAACATCGCCTGAAGGCGCGACTGCCAAAGCTCGCCGATGGCCTCCGCGCTCAGTTCCCCCTGCTCGCGCCGCGAGCGGTGGCAATCGCGCTCGAAGTCGAACATCGCCGCCTGGCGGAAAACGGTGGCGAAGATGCCCTCGATCTTCTCCGCGTAGAGCGCGAGGCGGTCCTTGGGGGTGGCCTGCGCGACCAGGCTCTCGAACACGAGCATCTCCCCAAACGTGCTCGCAAGCTCGGCGAGGGGCAGGGTGCCGTGAAAGTTGAAGTAGCTCTGGGCTCGGCTGAGCGAGGCGTGCGCCCCGTGGCCCAGTTCGTGGGCGAGGGTCATCACGTCGTCCATCTTGCCGAGGTAGGTCATGAGCACGACCGGATGGGTGTCGGGGGTGCAGTACGAGCAAAACGCGCCGCCCTGCTTGCCCTTGCGCGGCTCGGCATCGACCCACGAACGGTCGAAAAACTCGCCCGCCCGCCGCGCCATCTCCACGCTGAAGCCCCCGAACGCGGCGAGGATGATCTCGCGAGCCCGGTCGTACGAGACCTCCTCCTCGGCGGGGAAGATGGGCGCGTAGCGGTCGATGTGGGTGAGCTCGGGCAGGCCGAGGATTTCGCGTTTTACCGTGTAGAACCGCTCGACGAGGCCCACATGCTGCCAGCACAGCCGAACCACGAGGTCCACCGTCTCGCGGCTGAGCTCGTTGCTGAGGTGGCGCGCCTGCTCGGCGAACTGGTGCCCGCGCAGACGATCCTCGACGCTCTTATCCTGAAGCAGGGTGTTGAACGTGAATCCGAGCACCCGCTGCTGGGCGAGGAGGCCTTCGGTGAACCCGTCGGCGGCGGCCTGGCGCACGGCCCGGTCGGGATCGCGGAACAAGGTGAGGATTTGCTGCTGCGAGAGCATTTCCGGCTCGGTCGCGCCCGGCCGGCGGAGGGCGAATGTGTTGTTGGCGGTGACTTCCTCGAACAGCCGCACCCACGCGCGCGATCCGGTGTTGGCCACTTCTTCCAGAACCACCTCTTCCTTCTCGGAGAGGCGATATGGGCTGAAGGTGCGCGCGACCCGCACATAGTGGACGTAACCTTCAAGCGCGGGGTCTTTCAGCGCGCGCTCGATCGCCTCTTCGGGCGCGGCCTGCAGTTCGAGGTCGAAGAACAGCAGCAGCACGCTCAGCTCGGTGGCCCGTTCGCGCTGCCTTTGCAAGAATGCGCCGATTTCGCTGCTTCCGGTATCGCCCGCGAACATGAGATGGGCGAACGTGAGCGGCTTCGACACCTCCTGGCTCAAGGCTTCGATCTCGCGCAGGGCGCCGGCGAGGGTGGCGGCGTCCAGGTCGGGCGAATCGATCTTGCCCTTGTAGCGGGCGACGAACGCCTCGGCCTCGCCCTTGGCCGATTTCCAGAAGGCTTCGATCTTGGGATCGTCAATGCCGGAGAAGAGGGCAGAGAGGTCCCAGCGGATGGCGGCGGGTGCGGACGGAGCGGCGCTCATGGGCGGAATTATGGCTCGCGGGCCGGGAGAAGCATCTCCCCCTCGATGGGGGAGAAAGCGTGAGTGCAAGGAACGGAAGAGGGGGGGTGATTGACCCTCGAGCTGAAAGGCACGCAACACATTGGGATCGAGTCTGGAAGTTGCCCATGGAAGGGTTCCCTGGTTGCTGAGCGGGGAAGCGAATCACCCTCCCCCTACCACCTCCCATCAAGGGAGGGGCGCCCGGAAGCCCATCCCAGGTCTCCCGAACGAACTGCTCAGCCGCGCCGCGAGCGCTTGCTGAACAGCTTTCTGTCGAGCGAGTAAGCACCGGCGCCGGTGAACGCGATGGCGAGCGCGCTAAGCCCGAGCGCGAGGGGATAGAGAGCGCGGTTCGCGTCCATGACCGAGCCGGTGGCGAGGGCGTGCATCAGCCCACCGTCCGGAAGGCTGGCCGAGGTCGCCACAAACATATTTACGGCGATCCCAACGGCGGCGAGCCGGGTCAAAAATCCGAATATGAGTGCGAGTGAGCCGAAGAACTCGGCCAAGATCGAGAGGGTGGCGAGCAGCGTCCCGTACCGCTGGCCCATCGCCTCGACCGTCGCGGAAAAGCCATGCCCGCCGAATGCCCCGAGCATTTTCTGGCTGCCGTACCAGATGAGGATGCCTCCGACCGTTAGCCGGGCGATCAGGTTGCCGATGCTTGCCAGCCTATCCGCGTTCATTGCATTTTCCTACGGCGCTAGACGCTCTCTGAACGCCACAAGCATCGCGAATAACCCGCCCCGGACCGTTCCATCAAGGGAGGGGTGCTCGGATGAGGCGGTGGTCAGGTTACAATGGGGCAGCCAGGAAGGCCACCCCTTTGGAAGAGATCCGCCGCCGATTGACTTCGCTGTTCGACCCCACGTGGGACAACTTCGTCCACGTCGCCGACATCCTGCTCGTCGCGCTGCTCATCTACCAGGTGCCTCGGCTCATTCGAGGCACCCGCGGCTGGCGGATATTCCTCGGGGTTATCGCCTTTCTCGTGCTGCTCGGCCTCAGCAGCCTGCTCAAGCTCGACACGCTCCACTGGTTGCTCGACAAGGCCACCGCGCTCGGCCCGGTCGCCCTTGTGATCTTGTTCCTTCCCGAACTGCGTCAGGCCCTTGAAGGGGTGGTCAGCTTCGTGCCCCAGTTCGGGGTGAGCGCAACCGAGGCGCGCACGATCGAAGAGCTGGTCGCGGCGAGCGCGGAGCTGTCCTCGCAGAACACGGGCGCGCTCATCGTGGTGGAGCGGACCGCCTCGCTCAACGAGCTTGCTGAAAACGGAGTGCAACTCGATGCGCGGGTGACCTCTCCGCTGCTCGGGTCGATCTTCTATGAAAAGAATCCGCTTCACGACGGGGCCGCGATCGTGCGCGGCGACCGTTTGCGCGCCGCTGCATGCCGCCTGCCGCTCAGCGAATCGACCCGGCTCGACCGGCATGTGCACATGCGCCACCGGGCGGCGGTCGGGGTCACCGAAAACTTCGATTGCGTTGCGATCGTGGTGAGCGAGGAGCGAGGGACGATCAGCCTGGCGGTGGGAGGACAACTCGAGCGCCTCTCCACCCCCGCCGAACTGCGAGAACGGCTGAATCAGGAGCTACGCAGCCCGGTGACCGATGACGATCGCCCGCGCCGCCCGCGCTCCAAGAAGAAGCAGGAGGCGGCGGTATGAGTTCGCGGCCGGGGTTCTCTCGGGGCCTGTTCATGGCAGGATCGTTGATCCTGTCGCTCATCTTGTGGCTGGTCGTGCAGTTGCAGGCGGCGCAGGGCACGAAGACTCTCGCAAACCTAGTGGTGGACGTGCGCAATATTCCGGGTGGCCTCGCCGTGGTGGGCGACGGACTACGAACCATTTCCTTGAACGCAAAGGGCCCCGCCGAAGCCCTGGACAGGATTCCGACCGACGACGTGCGCCCCTACGTTGACCTGACTGGCGCTCGGGCCTCCACGAGCCGGTCCTACCCAGTCCGTTTGGATCGGGTCGGTAGCGATAAGAACCGGGGCATCACCTGGGACCTTCGACAAATCAAGCTCGACATCGAAAAGGTGATTTCAGCCGATGTTGGGGTGAGTGTCGAGACAACGGGCGCGCTCCCTGCCGACAACCTCGTTTATCAGGGGGCGACGAAGGAGCCGGGCCGCGTCACCGTGACCGGCCCCGAGAGCCGCGTGAAACAAGTGCGAAGAGCGCGGGTGTTGCTCGATCTCTCAAAAGTGACTCGGGGGATGGCGGTGACCGATAAGGTCGATTTGCTGGACTCGGACGACTACCCCGTAGCGGAAGTCACCGCACAGCCAAGCGTGGTGACGATCCGCCCCGAGGTGAACCCGGCGCCCCAATCCAAGTCGCTGGTGGTCGTCCCTCAATATCGCGGGCAGCCGGCGTTCGGCTACAGCGTGGCGCGTGTGGACGTTTCGCCCGCAAGCGTGGCGGCTACAGGCATGAGCGAGGCGCTCGCGCGCGTTTCGACCATTCCAACCTGGCCCATCGATCTAACCGGACTTCGAGACTCGCGCACGTTCGTGGTGCGGCTCAACCCGCCAGCGAACATCCAGCCTGCCCATACCCGAACGGTCAGCGTCACCGTGACGATCGAATCGGCGCTTGCGCCGCGGCCGCCGATCGGCCCATGAGCGAAATCCGCCCCATTTGCGAGGCCGAAGCCGAGCCCTTCCTAGCCCTTCTGTGCGGGGTCTTCGACCTCGACGTCAGTCGCGCGCGCGGCGTGTTTTTCAACGAGCCCTTCTTCGATCTCAAGCGCAAGTGGGCGCTGTTTGAGGAGGGCCGGATGGTTTCTATCCTGACGACAGTGCCCCTCTCATTCGGCTGGGGCGCGGCGATCGGGATAGCGGGCGTCGCCACCGCGAAGGAGCATCAGCGCAAGGGCAAAGCCACTCAGCTCCTGGAGGCGGTTCTCGCCCAGGCAGAGCGCTCACAGGAGGCCGCCGCCTTCTTGTTCGCCCGCGAAACCGGCTTCTACGAGCGATGCGGCTTTCGCGCGCTCGACATCGTGGTGCGAGCGCGCATCCGCAGCCACCCTGAGCCGCGCCCGCCCGATCCGATGGAAATCGACGAGGTGGTTCGTCGCTACGACTTCTGGTCCGGCGAGAATCCCGATCGCCTGCGGCGCGACCCGCGCCGCTGGAACTACTGGAAGTGGAACCTCAAGCTTTGCTCGCCGCTTCATGGAGGCTATCTGTGCCTCGAGGGCGGGATGGTGCGCGAGGCGCTCACCCATGAGCTGCACCACTCGTGGCCGCTCCCCGAGGGCACGCAATGGCTGGGATTGCAAGGCATGGCCGCGCTGATGGGAGTGCCGCTGCTCGACCCCGTCACTGAGCTGTTTCTTATGGGACGGGGCGCGCCCGCCGCGCCGCAGATGTTCCTCACCGACCAGTTTTGAAGCCTGCGAACGAGCATTTTTGCGAAATCGACAAAACGCATTACACTATTTGGGCGTGTGAAACGTGCGCCTTGCTGGTCGAAGGGAGCAGGAATCGCTTGCGCAGCAGGGCCCGGGCCATGTCATTCGGGGCCTACAGGAAGGGAGGAAATCATGAGCATAGTCAAAAAGTTGTCAGCGAATCTGCCACTTGTCGCCGCCGCGGGAGCGTTCGCACTCGCCGCTGCGCCAGCCCTGGCGCAACGGATTCCGCCGCCGACGCCGTCGAGGCCGGCCCCAGTCGGCAACACCCAGGGACCAAACACGATCGTTCGGATCCACAAGCACCTTCAGATCGGGCTGTTCAATCTGAACTACATCAAGAAGTCCTCGCCGGGGGGCCAGCTCGACCAGCCATACGTGGTCGCGATCGGCTTTCAGGGCAAAATCGTGCCGAATCCGCACAAAGCGAAGACGTTCCTTCTGGGTTCGCTGGTGGTCAGCCCGGTTGGCGCGTGCGCGCATGACGACCTCGGCCATCCCGGCGCCCCGTGGGCGAAGCCAGGGCTGCGCTACCCAATCACCGGCCAGACGTACTCATGGAATGTCGATGTCAACGAACCTGGCGTGATCACAGGCGCCGTAATTTTCCTGCTCGAGCAAAACGAAACGAACTACGGCATAGTCCGCGCAATGGCGCAGAGGATCGACCAAGCGGTCCGCGCGAGCATGTCCTCCTACTACGACGTGCCCGGCAACAACGGGGTGATCAACGAATCGGTGATCACGACGGTCGCGCTGGACATCGTTCGCGAGGCCTGGGGCTATCAGATCAAGGATGCGATCAACTCGCTCGATTCGGGCGGCAGCTTCTTCCATCAGATCGCCCCCGACACCTACGGGTTCATGAACCTGGTTGTTAGCGCCACTTACCCAAATCAGGTGGTGAAGGCATTCGCGGGCCCACCGATCTACAACCGAACGCAGCTTCCCATGACGGACCTGGTATGGAAGCCGACCCCCCGGCCTTTCAACTTCAACATCACCTTCCCGGACGGCAATCCGACCAACCTGCTGGCGGCCGTGCAGCCGAAGGTCAGGTACGGCGGCCTTTGTCAGTTCAGCGGAGCGGTCAGGCTGGACTGATTCGCTGAATCCGAGTCAAGACACCCGCTCCCGGCTCTCGGCCGGGAGCGGGAGTCGCTTTTGAGGGCGAGTGGGCGCGGGTACAATGCCTCGCTGCATCGATGAGAATTTTCACCTCCGAGAGCGTTAGCGAGGGGCATCCCGACAAGCTCGCCGACCAGATCTCCGACGCCCTGCTCGACGCCTGCCTCGCCCAGGACAAAAACGCCAGAGTGGCGATCGAAACCCTTCTCACCCGCGGGCTCGCGGTAGTGGCGGGAGAGGTCACCGTGGACGGCTATATTGAGGTGGCCGACATCGTGCGCGACACGATCAACGAAGTCGGCTACACCGACACTGCCCTGGGATTGGACGGCAGCACGTGCGGCGTGCTGATCGCGATTCAGGAGCAATCGCCCGACATCTCGATGGGCGTCGATACGGGAGGAGCGGGCGACCAAGGCATGATGTTCGGCCTAGCTACAGACGAAACGCCCGAGATGATGCCGCTGCCGATCGCGATCGCCCATGCGCTCATGCGGCAGACTTCGAAAGTGCGGCGAGATCACCCTTCGCTTGGGCTGCGGCCCGATGCCAAGAGCCAGGTTAGCATCGACTACGACAAGTCGGGCAAGCCCACGCGGATCGACACCGTCGTGCTCTCAACCCAGCACGCGCCTTCGCTCACGCATGAAGCAGTTCAGGCGGTCGTCAAGCAGTACATCATCGACCCCGTTCTCGATGAATACAAAGCGTACGTCGACGGACCTATCAAGTTCCACATCAACCCCACCGGGCGGTTCGAAATCGGCGGGCCGCAGGCCGACACCGGCGTAACCGGCCGCAAGATCATCGTGGACACCTACGGCGGCATGTGCCCACACGGTGGCGGCGCGTTTAGCGGCAAGGACCCGACGAAAGTCGACCGTAGCGGCGCCTACGTCGCGCGGCATCTGGCCAAATGTGTCGTGGCGGCGGGCAAGGCGGCGCGTTGCGAGGTGCAGATGGCATACGCAATCGGCGTCGAGCAGCCGGTCGCGCTAAAGATCGACGCATTCGGCACGGAGACGTGCGACATGGACCAGCTCGAACTCCAGATTCGCGATTGCTTCGATCTCTCGCCCAGAGGCATCATCGACCACCTCGGCCTGCTGACCACGAAGTATCTGCCGACGGCCCGCAACGGCCACTTCGGCAATCCCTCGTTCCCCTGGGAGCGCACCGACGAGGCCGAACGGCTGAGGTAAGGCCGGTCGGCCAGGGCTGCACCTCACTCGCCGCTTGCCCCGCCACGCTCCACCTACCCCTCCCTCAAGGGAGGGGAAATATATTCTCTGGCTCGCTCGTCCCGATCCATCGGGACTCGCTCACCTCTTTCTGTTCGTGACGCCATCCTTGGCGTCCCTAATTCGCTGGGTCGATTTCACCCTGCGCGGCAAGAGGAAGACGTTCGGAGGGACTCCTCGCGCAAGGTCGCCAGCAGCCACGCAAAGCCACAGCAAAGCCATTGCAAAGCCACGCAAAGCGCCCCTTCAGAACTTCCCAAACAGGCCGCCAACCCCGACGTCGGCCTTGATATCGAACGGCTTTGCCACTAGGTAGTGGTCGCAGAGGGTCTTCATCGCGCCATCAGCCGCCTTGAACCGCTCGTCGACGGGCTGGCCGGTATGTCCCTGGAGCTTTTCTAGGGCTTGCAGCGCGCCAGCTTGATCCTCTTGCGAGACGGCGAGCGCCTTGGAAAGATCGCCCATCAGGGCGCCGACCTCGTTGAGCGCCGAGAAATAGGGACCCGAGATCGGCTTGCATTCGTCCGGCGGTGTCACCGCCTCGAACTCCTTCAAAAGCGCATCCCACGGCGGACGCCAATCCTCTATCTTCGCCTTGGCTTGTTGGCTGGGCGGGGCGCCTTCGCCCGCTTGGTCGGCATCGCCCATCGTTGGCACTTGCATGCGCTGCATGACGATCATCGCCTCAGCCACCTGGCGCTGGGCGAGCTCCACCTTGCGATCCTCGATTCGGCGAAGATGCTCGAGCCACGCCGCCACGTCGGGAGGAAGGGCATGGATGGCGGCCGTCCTCTCAAGAGCAGGGGACGCCGCCTTGCCCATCGCTTGCGTAACGGGGGGCACAGCCTGGCCGGGCTTGCCGAGTATGCCCATCGACACCATCGCTAGCAGAGCGAGCAAGACCGCCAGCGCGCCAAGCGCGGCGTAAAGCCAAGGGCTGCGGCCCGCCCGAACTGGGCTAGGCGCAAACTCGAGCCCACAGCGCGGGCACTGCGGCGTCCCGATCGGGGAGACGTTGCCGCACTTTGGGCAGACGATCGATCTTTGCTGCTCGGCTTTCATTGGAGCACTCTCGATGCTAGTTTAGCGGGCAGAGAGGCATAGTAGCGCGGGATCGCGGAACTCTAAGCCTCCCCAAGCGTCCCCACATTACAGGATTGTGGAATTAGGTTCATAAGTTCGCCGAGCGCCATTTAGCACGAGAGGTGCACGCCCGTCGAAACGGAAGAACCCGCAAGCAGGCCTAGATGAAGCGCGAAATCAGTGAGAGACATCCTATACGAGAGTTTTTCAGCGAGTCGATTCAAGCCTCGCTGAGGGATTGTCTCGGGCTGCGCGACACCGAGGCCGTCGAGCTGTACCTCGCCGCGATGCTCGTGGACTTCGTGAGCTTCGAGGGCATCTTCGCGATCCGCGACGCCAGCGGACGTTCGGTTCAGAGCCTGCCAGAACTCCTTGCCGAAGGCGACGTGCGCCTGCGCGCCGATTCCTTTGCCCGGGAGCGCGAGGTTCACCGTCACATCGGCGATCTGCTCCTGTTTTGGTCGGGCCTCTACCCGGAATTCCTGCCTCGCCTGGCCGCCGTCCCTGGCGACCCGGTCGAGCAAGCCGTGCGCCAGGGCAGCCTCAGCTACCATGTAGTGAGCACGTTCGAGCATTCGCCGTACGGTGAGCAGGCAGGCACGTTCCGCAAGCTCAGCGTGCACTTCGACGAATATCGCACCGGCCTGAGCCTGTTGCGGGCATCGTTCGACCGAGTCTCCGGTTCCGAGGGTTTCGGAGCTTAGCGCGTGCCCGCCACGCCTTCCGCGACCGCCAGCTTCTTGGCTTGCTCGTCTTGCAGGAGGGCGTCGATGAGCGCCTGGATGTCTCCATCCATGAACGCGGGCACGTTGTTCACCTGGTAGCCGATGCGGTGGTCGGTTATGCGGTTTTGGGGGAAGTTGTAGGTGCGGACCTTCTCGCTCCGGTCGCCTGATCCCACCTGGCCCTTCCTGAGCCCGGCTCGCTCGGAGAATAGCCGCTCCTGCTCCATCTGATAAATCTTCGCGCGGAGCACCGCCATCGCCTTGAGCTTGTTCTGCTGTTGGCTTCGCTCGTCCTGGCACGTGCTCACCAGCCCGGTCGGCTTGTGGATGATGCGCACGGCGGTCTCGTTCTTTTGCATGTGCTGGCCGCCCGCGCTCGATGAGCGGAAGCTGCTGAACTCGAGGTCCTCCGGCTTGATGTCGACGTCGACCTCTTCGGCTTCGGGCAGGACCGAGACGGTCACAGTGCTCGTATGGATGCGACCCTGGCTCTCGGTGGCGGGCACGCGCTGAACGCGGTGCACGCCGCTCTCGTGCTTCAGCTGGCTGTAAGCGCCGCGCGCGGCGACGCTAAACACCACGCGAGATAGGCCGCCGATGCCGCTTTCTTCGTGGTCGACCACCTCGACCTTCCATTTGCGCCGCTCGGCGTAGCGCGTGTAGACCCGAAACAGCTCGTTGGCGAACAGGGCCGCCTCTTCGCCGCCGGCAGCTGGGTGAATCTCCATGATCACCGACTTCTCGTCGTTCGGATCCTTGGGCACGAGCATGCCCTTGAGGCTGGCTTCAAGCGCCTCGATTTTCTCCCTGACGCGCGCGAGGTCGTCTTGGGCAAGATCGCGCATTTCGGGATCGTCGAGGAGAGATTCGGTGTCCTTGAGTTCGTCGAGGCTCTTCCGATAGTCCCGGATCGTGGCCACGAGCGGCTCCAACTCGGCGCGCTGACGCCCGACCCGCTGCATCGCCGCCTGGTCGGAGACGATATTCGGATCGCGGTATTGGGCGTCGAGCGACTCAAACGTTCGCTCGATCTCCTGGAGCTTGGCCAACATCGAGGTTCAAGTGTACCGGTCGGGGTCAGGCGCGCGGGCGGTAGGGGAAGGCCCGGTTGGGGCGGATTATGGGAATTGGACCCACGACCTCCTCGGCCACAGCGAGGCGCTCTAACCACTGAGCTAAACCCGCCGCGCGAGAGAGGATTGTGAACCACGCAGAGGCTGGAAGTCAAATTCGGCGCCGCGCGAGCCTGGGCACGGGATAAGCTAACGACATGGCAAGCCTTCTCGACGGAAAAGTCGCGCTCGTGACTGGCGCCAGTTCCGGAATCGGCGAAGCGACCGCTCTCGCCCTTGCGCGGAATGGCGCGAAGCTGGCGATTGCGGCAAGACGCAAAGACCGGTTGGAAGCCTTGGCCGCGAAGATCGGCGGCGCCTGCGTTATTCAGGCCGACGTCGCGGTCGAGGAGCAGGCGAGGGCGATGGTGCGCCGGGCACACGAGGCTCTGGGGCGCATCGACATCCTCGTCAACAACGCGGGCGTGATGCTGCTGGGCCCGATCGATGGCGCGGATACGAACGAGTGGCGTCGCATGTTCGATATCAACGTGCTCGGGTTGATGATCGCCACCCACGCGGCCCTGCCGATCATGAAGGCGCGAGGCTCGGGGCACGTCGTCAACATTTCGTCGGTGGCCGGGCGGTTCACCTCGGCGGTGGGCGCCGCGTATTCGGCGACGAAGTTCGCGGTCGAGGCGTTTAGCGAGGGCCTGCGCAAGCAGGAATCGAAGAACGGCATTCGGGTTACTGCGATCGAGCCGGGGGCGGTGGTCACCGAGCTCCAACTTCACACCACACACGCCGCGACCCGGCAGATGATCGACGACTGGATCGCGGGGATGAAGGGCCCACTGCAAGGCGAGGACATCGCCGCAGCCATCGTCTACGCGGTGACCCAGCCCGCTCACGTGAACGTGAACCAGATTCTCATCCGGCCCAGCGAGCAGGAAAACTGAGCTATCGGCTGACGAGCGCTTCCGGCTGAGCCAGAGACTCGCCCGGCGAGGGGAGATCGACCACCCCTTCGTAGAGTTCTTCGGCGACTCCCTCGACGGTCAGTCGCCCGTTCCAGGATGGAGCGCTAACCCGTACCGTTCCGCCCGGGTTCTCGACCTCAATAAGGCCGGCTGCGGAGCGACGCCGCATGTAATCGGCGGCGGCCGCCGCCGAACCGGTTCCGCATCCGAGAGTCTCGCCCGCGCCGCGTTCCCAAATGCGCACCTTGAGCCGCATGGGAGCGGTTTCTTGGCACCAAATGACGCTCGTCTGGCGTGGGAAGCGCGCGTCGGTCTCGATCCGGCGGCTGATCGCCTCGAAGCTATGGTCGTCGGGGAGTTCGATGGTTGGAATTACAACGTGGGTGCTGCCGGTAGTGAGCGCGCTGCCGAAGAAGTTGAGCGCCATGCCGTCGATCATCCCACTCCAGACCGCCTCGTTGAAAACCTCGCCGCGAGCCCGAATGGGCACTTTGGAAGGGGTGTAGTCGGCGGGGCCGATCACCGTTCGGACCAGACCTCCGCCCAAGAGCTGGGCAGGCACGGTCAAACCGCCATGCTCGATTTCGAGCGCCTCGCCGGTCCATCCTTGCCGATGCGCGTGCACGGCCGCGCATCTGAGGCCGTTGCCGCAGAAATCCTCGGTGCCGTCGGGGTTGAACATCCGGAGAGTGAGCCTGTCGTGATCACGCCCGATCACGAGCAGCCCGTCTGAGCCGATGCAAAACCGACGCTGGCATAGGGCCTTGGCGAGCATAGGCAGAAATGCTTCGATGTCGGGGATTGCGCCGCGAGGAACTCGCTCGCGAGCCGCGGTTTCGACATCGGGCAGGTGGACGAGCACGAAATCGTTGCCGATCGACTGGACCTTCCAGAAGGTCAGGCGCATGACGCCTCGTCCAGCGGCTCCAGATAGGCCTCGGCGGTTCGGACGGTCTCCTTAAACCAGCAACCGGACGGGCTGACCAGCGGGAACCACCAGGCGCTCGGGCGCTGCCCGGCCCGGACGAGGCCCCTCGCGGTGGTCACGGCCTGGCGGATCAGGCTAAGGCGCTTGAGTTCGGCCTCCGTTTCGATGCGCCGGCGCGACTCATTCGCCATTTGCAGTTCGGGGTCCTTCACCCGCGCGCTCTGGGCGGCAAGCGACTGTTTGACCCGAGCCCGGCAGGAAGCGAGTTCATGATCGAGCGCGCGAAGGTCTTCGTCGAAGCGGGTGCGACGAGCCACATCCTCCTTGGTAGGAGACTTCTCGAAGATCGCAGCTCGAAAGTGGTCGCCCTTGGCCCTTTCGAGGCCCGATCTTCGCGCGCGGAGTTCGCGCACCTCTTTGTAAAGGCTGTAACGCGCCTCACGCATCACGTCTAGTTCGCGCTTAAGACCTTCGAGCGAGTCGTGCAGTTGTTGGTGCTCGCGGGCGAGGGTGTTCCAAGCACCGCCAAAGGTTTCGTCGAGATGTCGGATCAGATCGGCCGATCTCCGCAAGTTGCCGAGTGCAGCCAGGTTTGCTTCCTCTTCCGCGACGACGTCCTTCCACCGGCGGGCAAAGCTCGGAGCGGACAGTTCCTCCGCCCCGAACGTCCGCTGGAATGGCTCAGGCAATTTCAGCCACGCGTCGCACTCGGTCAGGGCGCTCCATGCGTCATAACGCACCCTGAGAATTGGGTTGAGTCGTAGGTCGTGACCGGCGCCTTTCAGCTTCGCGTGCATCCCTCGGCTCCGGCCGACGTAGCCGCTCGCCCCCTCGTGGAAGATGAACACGTATTCGGCGGCGAGCATCCCAATGAGGGTGACCGCCTTGCCGACTATCGCGCAATCCGAGCCGAATTTGGCCTCTACGAGCCGGGCTAGGTCGCTTAGCCCTTGGATTGGCCGGTCCTTGGGGATGGTGATGAATTGCGGCTCGACCGTCTGGATAACCACTCCCCGATGGCCGAGACGGATCGTGCCGCGGCCGAGGCCGGGGATGACGAGATCGAAGGGGATGGCGCCACTGCCAAACCGGGCGGTCTCATAAAGGCCGGAGCTGGCGATCGCCTGATCGTAGGCGCCGATTGCTTCCGTCCGGGTGGCCGGATCGACGAAGAGCGAGAGCAAGCCAAATCGGGGCAGGTCGCAGGTTTGCGCGTTGAATCGAAGGATCGCAGAAGTGGTCGTGGTTTCGATTTGCACGGTCGATTCTGAAGCCGCATCACCCCCTCTTGCGTTCGTCCCGATCAGAGCGGGATTCACGCTTTCTCCCCCCTCGAGGGGGAGAGGATTCCGGACCTCGAAACGCTCGCCCGACACCAACTCGAAGATCGGCAGGATCAGGCGGCGGTAGAGATCGGCGACGCTTCCATCCTCTTCGGCCGCGTCGCAAAGGCGAGTCCTGAGTTCGTCGGCCAGGCGCTCGGACTCCGGGCGCGCCTGACCGCCGATACACTCCAGGCTCAAGTCCAGCGCCCAGTCGAGGGTCGCTTGCATCTCGGAGAAGATTTGGCCGACCGCTACCTCCCGCGTGATGGGCGCGTGCTCGTCGAGGCTGGCAAGGCCGCGCCAACCCCAAGCTTCGGTCGCTTCGTCGAGGAAGCTTGGCCGTTCCCGGGCAAGGCGCGCGATGCGAAGGCCGGCCGCCGCAAGCTGCTCGCGAGTAATTACGGTCTCGGAGCCAAAAAGCGCGGAGAACTCGCCGGCAGCGCTCCATAGGCCACGGGTGGTCGTGTCGTTATGGGGCAAGGCGCGGAAGCGGCCGGGGCGGGGCTTTCCGCCCGGGTGCTTGGCGAAATAGTCGGTGTCGTGAACGGCGGCGACGAAGCGCCTCGGCTTCTTTAGGCGGGCGGCGGCGAGCGCCACCCCCACCTTCATCGGCTCGTCCCAGAACACGGTTTGGCCGCAAGAAAGCAAGGGAGCGTCGGGCGCAAGGCGCGCGAGTTCTCCCAAAGCATGATCGAAGCTGCGGGTGTGGCTCTCCACGATGGTTTCGATGGTCCGTTCTACGGCGCTTGTCGAATTGTGACTCCAATGCTTCTTCTAGGCTCAGACTTTGGGCGGCAAAAACCTGGTAATTCGTAACGGATCCCGCCCGCAAGAAGACCAGTCAAACGAGGCGTACGAGGCCGGGAACTGCCGTTTGCTCTCCCCTTAGCAGTCTTCCGGCCTTCGTCTTGTTTCACCCCACGAGAAAGTCGGCCGAGGCCAAGGGAAGAGGCTGCCCGGAGGGCAAACGCTTAGCGAGGCCGGGGTGATAAGGGATCACGCGCGAGGCTAGAAACGCCATAAAGCCGTCGCGATCCTGCGCCTGACCGATGACGGTGACGTACGAACTGCAAACGATCGCATGGCCATCCCGCCGATACACGTCGTCGAAGCAGGTCACGTTGAGCAGACCGGTCTCGTCTTCGAGGTCGAAGAACACCACCCGTTTGCCCGAAGAGGTCGGCGGGAACCGCAATCGTATTGGATTGCCGACAACGAACGCGCACGCGCCGTCGGGCAGCCGCTTGGCGTCGGCCGAGGTTATGCCGCCTTTTACCGCCACTCGATCCCGCTCGAAAGCCATAAGGTGTGCCGCGACATCCATCCCGAGAAGCGAGCGCTCGTATACCGCCTTCTCCTCAGGTTGGAAGTCTTCCACGCGGGCGGGAAGGCTAGGCTCGGCAAGCAAGAGCGGGAGGCTGCCACCTTCGAGCAAACTCCTCGCCGTCGCCGCATATTCGGCGATGCTCGGCATTGCCCAGAGAAGCGCGCGGCGGTTGGGATGGAGCGCCTCGAACGCCCCTGCGAGGATCAGTGCTTCGAGTTCGTCGCGGTCAGGTTGTACCCGTGCGGCGAACTCGAAAATACTCGCAAATCCGTGCGGTCCCTTTCCCCCACCGGGTTCCGGAACCGATAGCGGTCTTTCTCGCAACGCGACTGCGGTGGCCGCACCTTGCCGTTCGACGCTCTTGAGCGGCTGCGCTTCACGGTCGGGCGGACGTTCGAGGGCCAAAGCCTGTTGCTCGAGGATGCGCTGCTTCGTGCCTTCCGAAAGACCGGATAGCTGTATCAGCCCCACTCGAATCGCCGCGTTGGGCACGGTGAGCCCTTTAATGGTCAGGTTTTCGACCTCGAACCGTAAGCAGCTGCGGTTGACGTCGAGCGGCAGCATCGCCACCCCCCGCGTCCGCGCTTCGTTGGCGATGGTCGCGGGGCCGTAGTAGCCCGCCGGCTGGGCCGAAAGCAAGGAGGCGAAATACTCGGCGGGGTGGTTTTGCATCATCGAAACGCTGCGCAGCGACACCTCGGCGAAAGCAAGCGCATGCCCTTGGGCAAAGCCGTAGCCCTTGAAGCCGGCGACGTAATCGATCACCCGCTCGGCGACGCTGGGCGAGTAGCCCTTGGCGAGCGCGCGGACCACCACCTCGTCGCGGATCGTCGCCCCATAGTCCTCTCGGCGTCGCTTGTGGATCGCATCGCGAATTTCCTCCGCCTCGCCTGAGGTGTAGCCGCAGATCTTCTGCAAGAGCTCATCGACCTGCTCTTGAAACACGATGATCCCGTAAGTGTGACCAAGGATCGCCTCGAGGTCTGGATGCTCGAACGAATATGGCTTGCCCCTGCGGCGGGCGATGAGTTCGTTGATTTTCACAGCACCACCCACTCCAGGCCGTATCCCCGCCTGCACCAGGCTGGCGTCGTGAAGGTCGTTCGTTTTAAGCCGCACGTGCGCCTGGCGCATTGCGGGCGAAGCGGATTGAGGCACGCCGATCAATTCGCCGCTGCGCATGGCTCGGTACACCTCGGGGTCTTCGGTGGCGGCGACCCGCTCAACGCTGAAATCGGGATCGGCGAGCCGTACACTGCGCTCCACCCCCGAAAGCACGTCCTGCCCGCGCAGGCATAGGATGTCGAACTTGTCGAAGACGTGCTTGGCCGAGCGCTTATCCCATTGGATGATGCGCAACTGCTCATCGGCCCAGCCGCTCTCTTCCGCATTGCCCGAGGCAGACCACATGACGGGCACGGTCTCCGCCAAGGGGCGATCGCTCACGACGACGCCGGACGAGTGGCAGCGGATGTTGCGTGGCAAATCCATAAGCCGTTCGGCAAGTGCAAACACCCAGCGGAACCGCTCCTTGGGGATTTGCGCATCGCGCAGCTCGGGCCTGCCTTGGAGAGCCGATTCGAGCTGATCTGGGGGCACGCCGCCATGGATGCGCTTGGCAAGAAAGCCGATGGTTTCGTCGGGCAGCCCGAACACCTTGCCCACCTCGCGCACTATGCCCCTCGTGTTGTAGGTGCCCACCGCGGCCACGGTCGCCACCCGGTCGACGCCGTATTTGCGCACCATGTAGCCGCGAACGTCGTCTCGCCGCCTGGCTTCAAAATCGATGTCGATGTCGGGGCGCTTGCTGCCGTCGTCGGGCAGGAAGCGGTCGAAATGCAGTTTGTGCCGCACCGCATCGATGCGGGAAAAGCCGAGCACGTAGGCCACCGCCGAATCGATCACCGAGCCTCGCCCACTCATTTGAATCTCCTGCTCGCGAGCCCAACGGCAGAGGTCCCAGGCAACGAGAAAGTGGGTGGCAAAGCCCAGGCGCTGGATGCGATCCAGTTCGTGTGCAAGCCGCCATTTCTGGCGAGCGGCCACACGCCCGTAGGCCGCCATCGATTGAACTTCGACGATCTCGCGCAAGGCATGGGCGTCGTCCTCGAATAGGCTCGGCAGCCGGGTTCGCTTTGGGAGCACGTCGTCCGCGCACCGATCGGCAACTTCGAGCGTGCGAGCAAGCAGGTCGGGGCGGTCGGTGAACAAGCGGCCCATTTCAGATGCGGAGCGGAAATAGCGCTCGGCGTTGATCGCGCGCCTCGGCGGCTGCTCGATTTGAGGCCGCGAGGGGTCGCGCAAGGGCTTGCGGCCCACGATGTCCTCGATCAAGCAGAGTGTGTCGATGCACGCGATCACGTCTTGCGCCGGAAAGTGCGAGGGGCGAGCGTGGGTGATCGCGCCGCCCGCGATAGGCTTGAGGCCGAGCTCGTGGGCTAGTTGAAGCGCCTGCGCTTCCACCGAGGCCTGCCATGGCAGGAAGCTCCGCTCGATTTCGACATACACGTTGTCGCTTCCGTAGAGGGCGGTCAGGCGCTGCAACAGGCCTCGCGCCCCGGCGGTATCGCGCCGGATCAGGCGGCGATCGAGCGGCCCGAGATCGCCGCCGGTCAGGCAGATGAGATCGCCCGAGTGGCGCTCGAGCCGTTCCCAAGAGCCGAGGGGATAGTTGCGAGGCTCTTCGAGGTGGCAGGCGGTGATCAGGCGGCTGAGGTTGCGATAACCCTCATGGTTCTTGGCGATGAGCACCAACTCGCCGCCTTCCGGCGTTTCGATCGAAGCGCCGATCAGCGGCTTGACGCCCACCTTGCGACAGGCCTTGGCAAATTCGAAGCAGCCAACCAGCGAATGGGGATCGGCGATCGCCGCCGCCAGGCAGCCGCCCCTGGCGGCGGCTTCCGCCATCTCTTCGGCGAGCATCGTGCCCCGCCCGAAGGCAAAACCGCTGAAGAGGTGGAGGGGGGCGTAGGGGGGCGACGAGGGTGGCATGGGCTTTAGCCCGTGCTGCTCAGGCTTAACGATGGTCGGACGATGGTCGAACGATGGTCGAACGATGGCTTGCGTTGCCGAGCATGCCTCCGCACACTCTGGCGATGCGTCATGGAGATGCGAGTCTGTAAGCTGGGGCAAGACCTTGGTCTGTCGGAGCGGCAGTCTGGAGGACGCCATGGATGGCGTCCCGCAAGAATTGGCAAGCGAGCCCCGGCTTGCTGGGGCGAGCGCAGCCATGAAAAACTCCCCCTCCCTGGAGGGAGGGGGCAGGGGGTGGGTGGCACGGTGCGGAAGCGTTGGGCACTGGGGATCACCTTCTCTTGCGTTCGCTACCGCCTTCGCCGGAGCTACGACGGTCGAGACGTTCACGCTTTCTCCCCCATCCAGGGGGAGAGGCTTTAGGCCACCGCGACGCTCTCTGAGCCACCACTCTTCGCGGTGCAGAGGATCGAGGGGCTTCTGGCCCGTCTCGCTTAGAAGCCCGACGCTCGACGCGGAGTGCTCGTGCAAACGCCTCACCCCCGAGGAGTCGAGCACCTCGGCGTACTGCAAATAGGGCTCGCCATCCCACCAGCACCCCGATTCGCGCCAGCGAGGGCTATTGCCAGGTCCAGCCATTGGCTTTCCTCCAGGCTCGGCGTAGCTTGGTGCGCCTGGGCTCTTCGACCTCCGAAGCCAACTTCACCGCTTGGTCCCCAAAAACAGTGCGCAGATGGGTGAGCGCGGCCAACGCAGGAGACGATGCTTTTTGCGAGGGCAGGCCGGCCAGATCGGATTGCGTCGCGCGTGGGGCGCTGAGATCGGGCAACCGGGCGCGGACGGCGACCACCGGTTTCTCCGGCATTTTGGCGAGCATCATGCTTATCGCAGCCCAAAGTGAACCGGGCGATCCGATCGGCTTGGTGTACCTGCGCGCCAGCCTTGTTAGCGAACCGTCTTCGTGTTCGAACACAAGCTGAAGCTGATTTCCGCTTCTATCGGTTTGCGCAAGCTCGAGGCCGAGCCGTCGGGCCAGATCGCTCAGACCTTCATCGAAGGCTTGCCGTGTTTCCGGCGGCTCGCCAAATATAAAGCAGCCGGAGATCGACCCCGGTGGGTAGAGAGCGCGGACGCTCGCATCCCCACGCCCCCAAGCCGCGCTCGCCAGATTCAGAGCGCTCGCGCCGAATTGCGCCCTGAGGACGCTCAGGGGCACACGGGTCAAATCGCCGATGCGATGGCAGCCCAGGTCTCGCAGGCGCCGCCTGATCTCGGGCGGCGCGGCGAGCAACTCTCCGATGGGGCGAAGCGCGACGAATGCGGCGGGATTTTCCAGCGCACGATCTCCCGCCCCGAGTCCGCACGCCAGCTCTGCCAGCCAGCGGCAGCAGCCTGCGCCCCACCGGGCTGGGCAGCCCAGCTTTGCCTCGATCGCCTCAATCAGGCGAGCAATGAGTTCTTCCGGATGCGGTTGGGCGGAAAAGTCGAGCAGCGCTTCGTGCTGGGTGATGGGTTCGATCGTGTCAGTGAAATCAGCGCAAACGTCGAGCCACCTTTCTTGAGCTTCGTGATACGGCTCTTCTCGCCATTGCGTCAACGCCCCCGAACCCAGGATCGCTTTCGCCTCGCTCGCCGGCATCCCCACGCGCACGCCGCGCTCTAGCGCCGATGCGTTGGCATCGATCACGAGCCGATCGCGATAGACGGCAAGAGGCCGATTTTTGTGCCTCAGCATTCCTGGGATGGTTTGTGCCCCGAATGCTGAGGCTTGGCGTGGTCGCGTCCAGATAGCCTCAACATTGGGCGGGCACGAATCATCCCGCAGCAATGCTGAGGCATGGGGATGATCGACCACCGCGCAGTACATCCCCTCAACTCGGACGAAGACGATATAGTGCATCTTCGTCTACTATTCTAGCGCAACTTTCGCGAAATCCCAAGGGGGGAACATCGCGATTTTCTTCGCTGCGTTAGGCTACGGCGTCCGCCGGGTCGCTTTCTTTCGGGCGTAGCACGACCGCGCCTTCACCACGTTGCCGCAGGTCTGCATCGAGCACCACTTGCGACTGTGGTTCTTGGTGAGATCGAGGAACAGCCACAGGCATTCGGGACGGCCGCAGACTCCCACGCGCGGGCCGTATTCGCTCGTGAGAAGCTGGGCTGCGGAGAGAGCGGGGCCGTACAGGGGCGAATCCCAGTCAAGCGGATCGGTGCAGAGCTCAAAGCTCCAGGCGCCATCGTGGCGGGCAAAGCGCAGGCGCGCCATCGCGCGGGCAAGCACGTCCTGCACCAGCATCCGGTCCTTTGCCTTCGCCGCCTCTTGCTGGCAATTCGCGGATAGCAGGTTGTATAGCGCCTCGCGAAAGGCGGTGGCCCGGACGAGCGCGGCGGCGGCTTCGTCCGGCGCGGCGGCCGCTCTCGCCTGAAGCGGTTCGATCGCGCAGTCGGCAAGCACGCCATGCTCCCGCGACCAAGCGAGCCAGGCTTGTGGGTCGGGCAGCTCCTCGGTCGGCGCCGGCTTGCCTCGCCATGAGAGGCTGTTGGCAAAGTCGAGGCCGAGCGCCTTGTCGGCAGCGTAGTCGTCCGCGGGCCAGAGCGCGCCCGATTGTGGGTTCAATTTAGGTCCAAAGTCCATTTACATCAGTCAAAACGCGTTTTGGGTGTTGCATGTTCCCGAACATCATTGTATAATATAACCGTCTATCGACATATAGACGACAAGCACGGCCAGACGGCCCAACCACGGAGAACACACCATGAGCGAATTTTCAATCCTCGTCAAGAAAGACTGGGAACACTTCTTTTCAATCGTCAACACCGAGGAGGCGTGGATCATCCCGCTTCTGTCCGCGGTCGACAGCGTCACCTACGAGCAGGCGTTTTGGCGCCCGGGCGGGCAGGTGGCCTCGATCGCCGACATCATGATGCACGCCACCGGCTGGCTGGAATCCACCCTTCGCGGCGTGCTCGGTATGCCCGAACTCGACAACGAGGACTGGCCGGAGCCGCCCGCGCCCTCGGAGGCGGCATGGTCTGAGATGGTGGCGCGCCTGAAGGCGACCGTGCTCGATCTCAGCCGGGCGCTCCACAACCTCAGCCTGGAGGAGCTATACAGCACCCCGACCGGGCGCGAAACCAAGCGCAGCACGATGATCACCGACATCCTCGTGCACAACGCCTACCACGCCGGGCAGATCGTGAAGCTGCGCCAGGCGCACGACGCTCTGGAGACGGCGGGCCTGGCCGCCACTGCGTAGTGCGCCCGCCAGTCAAATTGCCTCGGCACGCTCCGTGCCGAGGCTCATTATCGTTGACTGCCAGCAACCGAACTCAAGCCAGCGGCAATCACTTCGTGGAGCAGAACTACCCTTCCTCTCAAAAAGTGCCGGCGATCGGATTTGTCGTCCTCGCTCAAGCCGCGTTCCCTAACCAGCCGAGCAAACAAAGCGATGTCTTGCGGCAACAAAACAGGGTTGTGAAGCAGCTCCTCATGGCACTCGTAGCAAAACATGAGCCTCTTGCCCTCTTGCCCCCAGGGACACTCGTCGAACAAGGCCTCCCGCACCCCTTTGCGATTCGCTGACCGGCCGAAAAATCTCTCGGCCACGCAGTGATGACGAGAGGCATGGGATCGGCCGAGTACCGTTCCATCGGCGTACGTGCCACTGACGCGAGTCAACCGGCAATTGCAGATGGAACACCGTTGGTCCCTAATCTCACTCTTCGCCACGCCATTGACTTTGACATGTCTCGATCTCCGGGCGCGCATGCCGGGAAGGCGGCCGGAAAGCCTCGGTAGTTTGACTACCGAGGCATCGTGCGAGCACCGAGGGCATCCGGCGCCCCGGGGGGGCATGCTCCGTCGTGCCCGAGGGTCCTCACGCCGTCGCGGTGAACAGCCGCCACTCGCCGGGCACGCCTTTGAGCGCGTGAGAGCCCGCATCCCGAAAGTCGAGCCCCGCGCCCGCCACCAGGTCCTTCACCGTACTCGAGACCAGTACGGCGCCCGGCTCGCCTTTCGCCATAATCCGCGCGCCGATATGCACCGCGATGCCGCCGATGTTGTCGCCCATCAGTTCGCACTCGCCCGTGTGCACGCCCACGCGCACCGCGAGGCCGAGCTGCCGGACGCCCTGCACGATCGCAAGTCCACAGCGCACGGCGCGGGCGGGCCCGTCGAAGGTGGCGAGGAAGCCATCGCCCGCCGTGTTCGTCTCGCGGCCCCGAAACCGGTCCAGCTCCTTCCGCACGACCCGGTAGTACGAATCAAGCACATGACGCCAGGCGGCGTCGCCCATTTCGGCCGCGCGCTCGGTCGACGAGGCGATATCGAGAAACACAACGGTGGCGAGGATTCGGTCGCTATGGGCGGCGGGCCGCTCGCCGGTCATGAACTCCTGGATGTCGTCCAGGATCGTATCCATGTCGTCCAGCATCATCGCGTGGACGTTGCCGGGATACTCGACGAATTTCGCGCCGGGGATGCGCGAGGCAAGATCGCGGGCGGCCTCGACGTGCGCGACCGGATCGCCGGTGCGGTTCATCACGAGGGTGGGGGCACTGATCGCGGGCAAGATCGGGCGGGTATCGATCTCGGCGTTCATCTGCTCATAGGCGAGCACCGCGGAGGGGCTGGCCGCCGCCTGCAAGTAGCGGGCGAACCTCTGCAAAGCGGCAGGATCGGCGTCCTTGCCGAGGCCCGCGCCGGGGCCCATGATGTAATCCATCGAAGGCCACTCGCGCCTGATCATTTCGAGCATCTCTTCATGCTCCTCGGGCGTCTGGCCCCAGGGATGGTCGGGCGAGGCGATCCAACGAGCCTGCGCGCCCCAGATCATGAGGGATTGCACCCGCTCGGGGTAGGTGGCGGCAAACAGGCTCACCATCGAACCGCCCTCGGACACGCCGATCAGGTGCGACCGCTCGATGCCGACCGCATCCATCACGGCTCGGATGTCGTCGGTGCGCTCTTCCAGGGTTGCCATCTTGATCGGGCGGTCGGATAGGCCGGTTCCCCGCTTGTCGAACCGAATCAGCCGGCAGAATCGGCCAAAGCCCTCGAAGAGCCGCGCCCGGGCGGGATTCTCCCAGTCGAGGTCTAGGTGCGACATCGTGCCCGGCGCCCAGATGAGGTCGGGCGGGCCTTCGCCGTTCATCTGGTAGGCGATGTTCACCTCGCCGCTCAGCGCGTACTTGGTCTGGGGCAGGGGATCGATCGGGCTTGCTCCTCCGCCTCACATTACTGCACCGCAATGTGGTCGGACGATTGTCGAACGATGGGCATCTCTCGGGAACCCGCTACGACCCGAGAGCGGAAACTATCCGGGGGACGCCAAGGATGGCGTCCCCAAAGATAAGGGTGAGCGAGAGCCCGGAGGGCGCGAGCGAGCCAAGAAAAATAGGCTCACCCCTGCCGCTCTACGGCGGGGGTCGCTGAGGCAGCAATGCCGAAGCGGGGGGTGGCGCTCCGCCTTCAGGCGGAGGCAACTCGCACGATACTCGATCTAGGCGCCAAACGATTGGTCCGCTACCCTCGCTATCAGCCAATTCCGAATGCATTCTAGAACAAAACCTCCACCGGAACCCCGACAAGCAACTCGCAGGGAGCGAGTGTCGCTCTGTGCCACGAGTCGTGCTGGCCTCGTTGATACTCTTGAGGTCCCACCAGAATACTGGGGATGTCTGGTGGGTAGCCCTTGGCGATATCTTCGCCCAGCGCCTGCTCGAGTCGCATCCTGAGGGCTCGATGTTCCTTGCCCGACCATGACGGGATCGGTAAAAGGAAAATGCGGTGAAGCTTGATCTCGGCTTCGACGATAGGCCTCCAGTGATCCATGTTCGCCTTGAATTGAGACCGCTGTTCGGGCGAGTACTTCCGGTAGAAGCTGGGCTTCAGGAGCCGGTCGACACCGACGCGGAAGGCGTCCCAATCACGTAGGCTGAATTCACCCGACCGATACATACTCTCGTGAGACATGAGGCGCTCGGCGATGGTCTTGCCCGTCTCGCCTAGATAGTAGGTGACAAAAGCAGCACCGTAAGGGACAGCCAGCACATATAAGCCAGCCAGTTGCGCCTCTGCAACCTGGTACGACTCGCTCCAAGTGAAAGGGCCGTGCCATGTGAGCTCTAGCGAGCGCGACCGAATATTGCTCAATCTCTTCCTTCGGTCGGCGTGAAAGCCTCGGTAATTCGATTACCGAGGCATTCTCCAGTCAGCCTCAGTCCTCCACCCGGGCCCTCGGCCCGGAGTCTGCGTGCCCATCACTTCCAGCGTTCTTCCTGGATGCGTTTCTGAGCCAGGTAGTCGATCCCCGAGGCATGCACGAACATCAGCGCTGCCTCAAGCCATTGGAGCCGTTGGGTCGGGGTGGTTTCCTTAGCCCAGCGCCGACGCTGGGCGATCCGATGCTCTTCGTGGGATCGTTCGAACAGTTCCGCCTCGGGATCATTCATCGCCCAACTCCATAAGGGCTTTGATGTCCTCCAAGTCTTGAGGACGTGCACTCATCGATTTCAGTTTGATCAAGGACGCCTTGTCGATCAGGTGGATCGTAACTCCTTCGATGAGGCGATCCTCCCGCCTCTCCCAGAGTTCGTCAAAGTCCAGGGGCTCTGTGACGAAGATGTCGACCTCGATCGGCAGTCCCGTGGTGCCGTAGAAAGAGAACACCGTTAGGCCCTTGTCTCGAATCCATTCCTCTCGCTTGGAACGATCGGCAAAATCGAAGGGATCGACGGGCGCCCTGGGTCTGAACCCCAGTTGAGTGAGAGTTTCGATTGCCGCTCTGCAGTTGCGCTCTTCCAAGTGCACGATCATGTCGATGTCGGCGGTGAATCGCGCATGGCCGTGCAGGACGGTGGCAAGTCCGCCGACCGCCAGGTACCGCACGTTCGCGGCCTCCAACTGCCTGAACACGGGGAGAAATACTTCCATCACTCCTCCACCCGCTCCCGGTACTGCACCGCCTCCGCCAGGTGCGCCTTCTCAACCTGCTCGACCTTCGCGAGGTCGGCGATGGTGCGCGCGACCTTGAGGATGCGGTCGAACACCCGCGCGGAGAAGTTCAGCCGCATCGAGGCCGAGCGCAAGAACTGGGAGCACTCCTCGCTCAATGGGATCAGCTCCCGAATCTCGCGCGGGGCCATGCGGCCGTTCACCCGGCCCGACCCCAGCCGGGCCGTCTGGCGCTCTCGCGCCTCCACCACCCGCTCGCGGATCGCAGTCGAAGCCTCGCCGGGGGTCATGCCCATCAGTTCGTCCGTCTTGAGGCGCGGCACCTCCAGGTGAAGGTCGATCCGGTCGAGCAGCGGGCCGGAGATCTTGGAGGCGTAGCGCCCGCAAACGGTGGGCGAGCTGACGCACTTCTGCTCGGGCAGGCCCCGGAAGCCGCACGGGCAGGGGTTCATCGCGCCGATCAGGATGCAATCGGCGGGGAAGGTGACCGTGTTCTGCACTCGCGCGACGGTGACCACCGCGTCTTCGAGCGGCTGGCGCAGCGCCTCGAGCACCGCGCGGTCGAATTCGGGCATCTCGTCAAGAAACAGCACGCCCTTGTGGGCCATCGAGATCTCGCCCGGCTTGGGGTTCTTGCCTCCGCCCACCACCGCCGCGTGGCTGGCCGAATGGTGGGGCGAGCGAAACGGCCGCTCCCAAATCAGGCCGAGACCACCGTTCTTCTGGCCGTTGGCCGAATAGATGCGCGTGACCTCGATGCTCTCCACCAGGGCGAGCGGGGGGAGGATGGTGGGCAGGCGACGGGCGAGCATCGTCTTGCCCGCGCCGGGCGGGCCGCTCATCAAGGCGTTATGGCCTCCGGCGGCGGCGATCTCGAGCGCGCGAATTGCATGGCGCTGGCCCTTTACGTCGGAGTAATCGACCCCGTAGTCGGGGATCGCCATCTCATCGGCGGAGGCCGCAACATGGGGCTCGAAGCCGGATGCGCCGTTGAACATCTCGACCAGGTCGAGCAAGCGGGTAATGCCGTACACCTCGACCGAGGGGGCGATGGCCGCCTCGGCCGCGTTTTCGGCGGGCAAGATGAGGCGGCGAAAGCCATTCTCGGCGGCCATGATCGCCACGCTCACCGCGCCGTCGATGGGCCGCAGCGCGCCGTCGAGGCCGAGTTCGCCCAGGATCATCGTGCCTTCGAGCTCGCTGGCGGGCAGTTGCCCGCTCATGGCGAGGATGGCGGCGGCGATGGGCAGATCGAGAAACGGCCCCTCCTTGCGGATGTCGCCGGGGGCGAGGTTGCACACGATGCGCCGGTAGGGGAAGTCGAGCTCGGAGTTGCGCATCGCGGTCTTGACCCGCTCCTTGCTCTCTTCGACCGCCTTGTCGGGCAGGCCGACCATGATGAAGTCGTTCTTCTGGCCCTGGAGGTCCACCTCGACGACGATCGGCAGGGCGTCGATGCCGATCAGCGTGGCCGAGTGGGCCTTGGCGACCATGGGCTCAAGTTACACCATTGGGCGGAGAGCGGTCACCCGAATGGATTGACACCCTTGCGCGAAGGCTCTGTGAGGCTTGGTGACCGTCATTGACACCTGGTCCGTCACCGTCAATCGCTCCCAAGATCGGCAGTTACCCTGGTAAAACCACATCGTTTAGGAGCTGGGGACGAAGTAATGAATTTTGGTTTAGGGCTAACTAGGTATAGGCAGGCGTGCATCATGAGGGTCACAGTCCCGCTGATCGCGCTCGCTGCCATTTCATCGTCGGCGCTATCGGCAGCAAGAAGCGTGGTGGTTCGTTTTCACAACGAGACCGAAGTGGCTCTTACTCTGGTGGGAAGCGGATTTACTGGAACGGGTTATGGTGAGTGGGTCACCAAGCCGCCGCAAACGGTCCCTGCTCAAGCCACCGCGCAATGGAAGTGCCAGTCCAGCATGGCGTTAAAAGGGGTCGGAGGGTACGCCATTTATTCGATGCCGGGCCACGGCAACGTGTCGCTTGGTTGGGACAGCCCCTACGTGGGCAACAACAGCTACAAGTGTTCCGTCGGCGCCCCATTTGCGATCGAGAAGGCGGGTGGCACCGGAGATAATGCCACGGTGACATTTACCCTGGCGCCACCGTTCGCTCTGCCTTCGAACGTTCAAATCAACAGGCTTGCCATCAGGGTCCTCACCGGTCAGGATCTGGGAGCGGCCACCGACGACGAAGTCTATTTTGATATCGGCCCCCTTGGATGGAAGCTGGACAAGGCAAATTACAAAGACTTTCGGCGCTACGGAGACGACACGTACGACCTACCGATTCCGGACGGTGTGCAACTCAACACGGACGACATCACCCGTCTGAGGTTGCAGAAGAAGGGCATCGGCGGTTGGCTCGGTGCGGTCGACGGGGCAGGCGGCGAATGGGAGTGTGAATCGATTCACCTCATTGTTAACGGGAAGGACCTCAGGCCAATCCTGGTGAACAAGTGGTTCAAAGCCCCGTCTAGCAGCCAGCAATGGTCCCTTGGTATCCATCCTAAGCGCTCGGCGGCAGAAACTTTTGTACGCACCCTCCGGATGACGCCTAACCCGACGTATTTTCTTGGAGGCGGCCCGGGCCCAATGGCGAATCAGTTCATGGTTCTATCGTCAAGCGGGGTCTTGCCCGTTTTCAAGCCCTCGGGCGAGCTTGACGGCCCCTCAAGGCTTTGGCTTTTCCCTTGGAACGCCAACCTGGGTTACGTAAAGGTTGTAGGCACCCTCGTCAGGGATTCCGCCGCCTCGGGGGAAATGGACTGGGGCCCATCCTGGCGCCCGATGACGATTAACCTTGCGTTGGGCTTTGCGGTGATGGACCTGAAGGTCGAAAGCGTCGAGGTCTATGACACGTCTCAGGGCTACCAAAAGATCGGTACAAATGTGATGGACTTCATGCCGGGCGCTACGCTTGCGTACATATACAATTTCACCCCCGGCCCCAACCCTTACAAGTATGTGTTCGGCAAGACTTCCGGGATCGACGGCCAGCGATACATCAGGGCTCAACAGTTCTTCAACTTTGGCCAGCAAAACATCACCACAGGGCAGAAGAACGGGTTAAGGGGCAATTATTTCCCCACGAACGGACAGCGCGTCATGATTGAGGGACCTTTGTTTGTCGCCACCGACGCCGAGAGCTCCTACGAGATCCACCCGCGCCAGGTTGTGTTCCCCTATACGGGCCCTTAGGGATCTTTCGGTTGAGTCCGTCAAGCCCTTTCAGCGTTGCCGAGTGGGCCTTGGTGACCATGGACGCAAGTTACACCATTGGTGGGAGAGCGACGGCCGTTCTCGGCACGGGCTGAAGCCTACGCCATCGCAACGTCTTGGATCGGCATAGCCTCGGTGCCCAGGCGTGGTCGCCGAGACCAGAGTCACGGCAAGCGTCGGCCGAGGACGCCAGGAAGGCGTCAGAACAAAAACGGTGAGCGAGACCCGGGACGGGTCGAGCGAGCCAAAGAATAGTAGCATCACCCCTGCCTCACTGCGCGGGTCGGTGAGGCCGCAGGGCCGAACCTGGGGGTGGTACTCCGCCGCCAGGCGGAGGCATTGAGAGAAATGCTCGACCACTCGCGAATTCCACCCACCCCTACCCCTCCCTCAAGGGAGGGGAGACTTTTTCATTGGTTCGCTCACGCCCTCCGGGCATTCGCTCGCCTTTCTTGTGGGGCCGCCATCCATGGCGTCCCTGGGACGATCTTCAAGGCACATACCGTCCTCTAGTCATGAAGGGGTTCACGATTCTTGCATGCCTGAGTGCCGTGGTGGCCGTCGGCTGCGGGCGCTCGACCACGCAACCGGCAACGAAAGAGACGCCGAACGCGAGCCAGACTTCTTCAGCCCCGGGCCCTGGCTGGTCGGACGCCCAAGGAGCAAACAAGGTAGCGGCAACAGCCCACGACCGCCCTGATGCATTCGATGACGCCGAGAAAGAAACCGCCGACGCTGCTGTTAACGCTACAGACTTCACGCGGCCGGCCCACGTGACGGCAGCTGAGCTTGGCATACCTCTCTACCCCGGGAGCAAGGAAGCGACCAACAGAGATGGGCTGAGTAGCAAGGGTCGAAGCCACGGCAAGATGTTCGTTGAATCGGTTCGCACAACCACTGCCACGCTGGAGGCAGTGGCTGCCTTCTACAGAGCCAAGCTCGGAGACAAATATGAGGAAGTGGGCTCTATCGGGGTCGTCACGTTTCGGCTGGAGTCGCCCAGAAAAGTGTATGTCGGGATTTCGGCGAACTACTACGAGAGGCCGTACCGGACGATCCAGGTGTTCGTTGAAAAGTGATTGGCTGTAGGAGAGGGCCCAACTCCGAGAGCCCTGTCGCGTGCGAGTCGCACTTTGCACCCTCCCCTACCCCTCCCTCAAGGGAGGGAAACCCTTTTCATTTGGCTCGCTCACGCGCTCCGGGCGTTCGCTCACCTTTTCTTTTGGGCCGCCATCCTTGGCGTCCCTGATACCACTTTCGCCACCGTGCCCCCTTGGCTGGCAGAGGTAGCGCCTCCGCCACGCAAAGCCATCGCAAAACGCCACCGCAGCATCTCGGTCCTCAGCGAGCCTGAATGTGCCGAATCGGCTACAGCGCCTGCAAGGATGGGTGCTTCGTGGTGTACTGGCAACGCAGCCCTCACCTCCATACTCCAGCCAACTCGGGCCGGCCAGGCCCGCAGGTATAACGAACCCGGTGAAGGCGCAGGCGCCGCGGGCGGCTTGGGAGGCCGAGGGAGAGGAGAAGCGGGCGGCGGTGCGCCGCCTGTTTGCCGACATCGCGCCCACCTACGATCTGCTCAACGGGGTCATGTCCCTCTCGCGCCATCGCCCCTGGCGACGCTTTGCCTTGCGCGGACTCGCCCTTCGGCCCGGCGACCGGGCGCTCGACGTGTGCTGCGGCACCGGCGATTTCATGGTCGAGCTTCGGCGCGCGGTCGGGGCGGAGGGCCGCGTGGTGGGGGTGGATTTCTGCCTGCCGATGCTGGATATCGCCCGCCGCAAGAACGCGGGCGAGCTCGTGATCGGCGATGCTTGCGCCCTGCCATTTCGCGATAAGTCGTTCGATGCGGTGACGGTCGGCTGGGGCCTGCGCAACGTGCCCGACATCGACGCCGCCCATCGCGAGATCGCGCGGGTGCTCAAGCCGGGCGGGCGGTTCGTCTCGCTCGATATGGCGCATCCGCGGGGTCGCTTTGCCCGCTGGGTCAGCGATTTGTTCTTTCATAAGGGCGTTCCGGTGCTCGGCACGCTCTTTGGCAAGCGCGAGGGGTACACGTATCTGCCGCTTAGCATCGACCGCTTCCTCAGCCGCGAGGAGCTGGCCGCTTCGATGGAGCTGGCGGGCCTGGCGGAGGTCCGCACGCGCGACCTCATGTTTGGGAGCCTGTGCATCCATTGGGGGCGCAAGCCGTGAGCACGGCCGCGTTCTCGCCCGCCCTCTTCCCCGGCGTTTCAAACGAGCTTCTCGATGCGCTGGGAGACGAATTAGCCGCAGTCGAGCGGGAGCTGGCCGCGCGCATGGGTTCGGCGGTTGCGACGGTGGAAGAAATCGGCCGCCACACGCTGGAGGCAGGCGGCAAGCGCCTTCGCCCCGCGTTCATCGCGCTGGCCGCGCGCGCCTGCGGGGGTGGCGATACGGCGCGGATCGCCCGGCTGGGCGCATGCATGGAGATGATCCACATGGCCACCCTCATACACGACGACGTGGTCGATCACGCGGCCACCCGCCGCGGGCGGGAAACCGCTGGCCTACTCTATGGCGGCACCGCCAGCATCCTCTCCGGCGACGTGTTGCTGGCACGCGCCATGGCGATCCTCGCCGACGACGGCGACCTTAAGATCATGCGCGCGGTTGCGGACGCGGTGGTGGAGATGGCGGAGGGCGAGGTGCTCGAGGTGGAGACGCGCGGGCGCTTCGACCTCGGCGAGGCGGAGCACTTGCGCGTGCTGCGGATGAAGACGGCGGCGTTCATCGAGGCGTGCTGCCTGGTTGGCGCGCTGGCGGCGGGGGCCACGCCGTCGGAGCAAGAGGCATTGCGCCAGTACGGAGCGGCGGCGGGCATGGCGTTTCAGATCGTGGACGACCTGCTCGACTATCGCGGCGACTTCGAGCAAACCGGCAAGCCGCGGGCATCCGATTTTCGCGAAGGCTGCGCGACCTTGCCGCTCATCTATCTGCTGGAGGAGCTTTCGGATGAAGAGCGCGAGGTGGCTGGTCACAAGTTCGGCGACGGCGTGGCGGACGACGAGGTCTTGATGATTTGCGGCTGGATGGCCTCGCGCGGGGCATTCGAGCGGTCCGAGGCTACCGCCCGGCGCTGTGTCGACGAGGCCCGGGCCGCTCTGGATGGCCTGCCCTCGAGCCCGGCGCGCGATTTGCTTGGCGCGGTGGCGGGCTTCGTGCTCGAGCGCGAGGCCTAGGCGGGTGCGGGGGTATAGGCTGTACGTGCTGGACCTCGACGGCACGCTGTATCGAGGCGAGCGGGCCCTGCCCGGCGCGGTGGATGCGGTGGCAGAGCTTCGGCGGCGCGGCGCGCTCGTCCGGTTCCTCACCAACAATTCGGCACTGACTCGGGTGGCGGTCGCCACCAAGCTGCAGCAGCTAGGCTTCCAAGCCTCGCCGGAGGAGACCCTGACTTCGGGGGACGGCGCGGCGCGGTTGCTAATTGAACGGGGGCTCAAGAGCGCCTTCGTGGTCGGCGATCCCGGCCTAGCCGAAACGTTGAGCGCCGCCGGGCTGACTTTGTTCGGGCCTCTCCCCCTCGATGGGGGAGAAAGCGTGAGCAGCCCGACCGCCGTAGCTCCGGCGCAGGCGGTAGCGAACGCAAGAGAGGGTGGGCAGAAGAGAGCGCCCCAAAATTCAATCACCCTCCCCTTACCCCCTCCCATCAAGGGAGGAGTGGTCGGGAGCGCCCAGCCCGATGCGGTGGTGGTCGGGATCTGCCGCTCGCTTTCCTACGATCTTCTCGACCAAGCGATGAACTTGATTTTGCGGGGCGCGCTGTTCGTGGCGACCAATCGGGATGCGACCTATCCCCTCGAGGACGGGTGTCTCTCGCCGGGGGCGGGGGCGATCGTGGCCGCGCTGGAGGCTTGCACGGGAGTCTCGCCAGTGGTGGTGGGCAAGCCGGAGCCGACCTTGATCCTGCAACTGCTCGAGGAAATAGGCGTTGAGCCGGAAGCCGCGCTCGTGGTCGGCGATCGCGTCGAAACCGACCTGGAGGCGGGCCGCCGCGCGGGCTGCGACACGCACCTGGTGCTCACCGGGGTTACGACCGAGCCCCATGCGGGGCAGGGTTACAGCGCGGACTTGGGCGGCTTGCTAGAATAATCACATTACTGAGCAAATACTGAACCCACCGCTTCGTGGTTAAATCTCACCAGACACTCGTACCATTTAATGCCGGTAGTTCGCCGATCTGTGGTATAATCCAATCAAGTGGATACCAGAGCTGGAGTATCAATCCCACCCCAGGGCATGAACAAGTCTGAGTGGATCAGGTCGCTCGCCGATCAGGGCCACGAGGTGAAGCAGATCGCGAAGGAAACGGGCCTCCGCTACCAGCACGTGCGGAACGTCGTCGTCCGGTACCGCGAGAAGCGACACGGTGGCTACGGAGCCCAAGCAGGCTCAGAGGGCGTGCGCATTGCCCCCGCCGACGAGCAGGGCAAGCTTTCGCTAGGGCGTCGCCACTCTAACCGCCTGTTCCGGGTGAGTGAGCAGCCAGATGGGAATCTGCTTCTGGAGCCGGTAGTGATGGTTCACGAGCGGGAGGCCTGGCTGTACCGGAATCCAGTGGCCTTCGAGGCGGTCAAACGAGGAATCGAAGAGTCGCGGGCGGGGCTTGCGCGTCCAGCCGGCCCGTTCATTCAGTACGCCGACGACGAGGACGAAGAGTGAATGGCTTTCACCCTGCTTCTGACTCCGCTCGCCTCCGCTCAGTTGACGGAAATCGAGAAGGACCTGAGGAAGTATCGCAAGGTGCGCAAATGCCTTGGTTTGATCGAGCGCGACCCGCTGTATCCAGGTTTACGATCCCACCGCTATGCCGAACTGGACCAACTGCATGGCGAGAAGATTTGGGAGTCGTATGTTGAGAACCGCGCGCCGGGCGCCTTTCGCGTGTTCTGGCACTACGGACCCGGGCAAGCTGAAATCACGGTCGTCGCGATCACGCCGCACCCTTGATTGGGCTGTCGTTCCGCGGGCAATCTAGCCCTGGGATGACTGCCCCAAGTTCTGCCTCAGCTCCGCTTCCGCCTGGCGGATCGAGCGAAGTTCGCCGATGCACAGATCGAGCGAGGCGGAGGCGGTGGCGGGGCCGAGGGGGGCGAGCTCCTCTTGAGCCCGCTGGGCCACCGTTTCAACCTCGTTCACGAGCAGGCGCATCTTATCGGCCAGCTCGCGGGCGGGGCCAAAGCCGCTCGGCAGGTGCTGGGGCAGGCGCGGCTTGCCGAACACCACTTCCTCCAGAACTTCGCCCGCCATCGCCTTGAGGTCGGAAAGGCCGTGGCTGTCGGAGAGGTTGTTGCGGAAGAGCAAGATCGCCTCCGCCATCGCGCCCTCGACCGAGTTCAGCACCGTCTCGCGGATCGTGCGGTAGTGCACCGGGATGTCGGCATCGCGCCAGAAGGGGGTGCCGAGCAGCTGATTCACCTTTGCCCAGCCGCGCGCGCACTCCTCGAGCACGTCCATCGAGGGTTGGCCGAGGTCGCGCATGAGGCGCCCACGCTCGAGGCGGGTAGACATATCCTTTGCGACCTCGCGGGCCTCGGCTAGGAGCGCCTCGGGCCGCGTCTTTTGCCGCCGAGTGAACCAGAACGCGAGGCCGAGCCCGGCGAACAAGCCGAGAACGCCGAAGCGGGAGAAGCCTTCGCCCCCAATTTCGCGCATCAGCAGCGCGAAGGCGAACGAAACGCCCAGTCCGACCACCACCGCGATGACCGCCACCACCTCCGATGCGCGCTCGTTCTGGCGTCGGAGCGTACGGAGGTATTCGGCCAGGTTGGGATAGTCGTGGTGGCTGGGTCGGAAAAACATGCCAACTAGAGTGTACGCGCCGCGAGCACATGGGTTGGAGCATACGGCCATGCGATCAGGCTTGAGTGACCGTCTTAAGAAGCGTGATCGACATAAGCGTGCTCGACCAATTCTGGATGGTGGTCCCTCGCTGGCTCCCCAGCCTCCCGTGCCTATTTTTCGCAATCTGCTTCCTTCAGTCCGGGCTGGACAAAGTCTTCGATCGAGCTGGCAATCTGGAGTGGCTCGTGCCCCACTTTGCCAAGACGCCGTTTAAGTCGATGGTGCCGATCATGTTGCGCGCGCTCACGGCGCTCGAGCTGACAACCGGCTTGGTATGCGCCATCGGAGTATTCCAGCCCCTGCTTGGCTTGTACTTTCTGCGAACGCTAAGCCTTGCACTGGCTTGTCTTACGTTATGCGCCCTTTTCGCCGGCCAGCGGATCAGCAAGGATTACGCGGGGGCTGGAACCCTGGCGATCTACTTTGCCGTTGCCCTTATTGGCCTCGAATCCACGAGCAGATATGCGGAACAATGGTCTGTTCTTCCCAACCATTAGGCTCATAAGTGGCTCTTGAAGAAGGCCACCGTGTGCTTGAACGCATCCTGGGCCGCCTTGCCGTTGTAGCTGGCTGAGCTCGGGTTCGCGAACGCGTGGTCGGCGTCGTAGTGCAACACCTGAAGATGCTTGTGGGCGCCGGTCATCGCGTGCTCGAAATCCTCCACGACCTTGGCTGTGATCCACTTGTCGCGGGTCGGATGCACCATGAGCACTGGCGCATGAAGCTTGGCGATCGCCTCCGGCGCGAGGTCGGGCATGCCGTAATACATCACGCAGGCGTCCACGTTTGAGCCGCCCTGAACCGCGGTCTGGAACGACCAGCCGCCCCCAAAGCACCAGCCGATCGTGCCGATGCGGGCGGCAGCCTTGCCGAACTTGCCCGCTTTCAGCGCGGAAACGGCGGCAGCCACCGTCGCCTTGCCCCGCTCGCTATCCACCGCTTGCATATTCTTGACCGCGTCCTCGCGGGTGGTTGCGACCTTGCCATCGTAGAGATCGACGGCGAGCACCGCGCAGCCTAGGCGGTCGTGATAGCGCTCTGCCTCGCGCTTGACGTAGTCGTTGAGGCCCCAAAATTCGTGGATCAAAACGAGCGCGGCTCGGTTGCGCGGCTTGCCGGGCACATAGAAGCCCTGCCCGGGCGCGCCCTTGGGCAGGTCCCAGGTGACGGCATGCCCTTGCACCGGTGTGAAAGCGAGCGGGGCGGGGAGATCGTGGGCGGCGAGGAAGTTGGGATCGGCCGCAAATGCGACCATGCCCGCGCATGCCGGGCAGGCTGGGGTTTGGGTTTGGATGAGGATGGTCATGGCGAGGGTGGCAAGCATGGGGATGTTCTACCCCGCGAGGAGCTGAGCTATGGTCGAACGGTTGTCGAGCGATAGTCGAACGATGGTCGAACGATGGCCCAGACGTAGACGGCGGAGCCATGTACAATCCCGCTTCGCAACCCCATGAGCGAGCCAGTTGTCATCACCGCCGCCCAGGCCCGTGCGTGGATTCTCACCAAGCAAGGGCTGGCCGGCCCGGCGGTTTCGCGCCCAAACGACGTGGTCGGACGGGTGTTCGCAGTGCAAACCCAATATGCGTCGAGCCTGCCCGTGGCGGTGGCGGCGCGGGGGGCGACGATACGGCCCAATTGGGATTGCCGCGCGCTCGCTCGCGGCGAGATCGTGAAGACCTGGAGCGTCAGGTCCACCCTCCATGCCCACCTGCCCGACGATTACGCCTTGATGCTCGAGGCGCTGGGCGCGGCCAAGCGCGAGAACTTCTTACGATGGATGCATGGCCAGAACGGCCTGGGGCGCGCGGAGGTCGAGCGACTTGAGGGGCATATGCTCGATGCGCTCGAGCGTGGGCCCTTAACCCGGGAGGCGTTGCACGCACGCGTTCCCGAGTTTCGCGAGTTCGAGATGACTGGCTGGGGCGGCGATGTTATGGGCCTGGCTTACCAAGGGCGGCTTCGCCTGCTGACTCCCGTAAGGGGACCCACGCTGTTCCAGCGTTGCGAGCCGCCCGCCCAGACCCGCGACGTTTTCTCGGCTCGGGTCGAGTTGCTGAGAAGATATTTGCTTGCCTACGGTCCCGCCACCTTGGCCGACTTCTTGTACTGGTCGGGCTTGAAGGCAGGCGAGACGACTCGAGTGCTCGCCACGCTTGCGCCCGAGTTGAGGGAGGTGCAAGTCGAAGGCTTGCGGGGCACTCGGTGGGTGGTTGCCAGCGACGAACCGCCGAACGACCGGGCGCGATTCAGTTCGCGGCTGCTTGCCAAGTTCGATCCGCTCGTCATGTCCTATCGCGACCGGCGGCTGTTCCTATCCGATTCTGCGGCTCCCAAGGTGTTCCGGAAGGCGGGTCAGGTGGAGGCCACCGTGCTCCAGCGCGGGCGCCTCGTGGCGACTTGGCGGCTGGAGAAAGCGGGCGCGAAGGGAGCGACGATCCGGATCAGCCCCCTTCGAGCCGGTGGCAGACTGGATATAGCCGCCCTGGCGCCCGCCGCTCAACGCTTGGGGAAAACGCTTGGCTTGGCAAGCGTGACGCTGAATCTGGCTCGCACGGGCTAGAGCCCGCTCCACCCCGAATCGCTGCCCTTCGAGTTGAGGACCAGCAGGTCGGAAGGACGACACTCCACCCTCCCCCCAAGCCCCTCCCTCAAGCGAGGGAGGGGAGTTTCTTCTTCTTGGCTCGCTCGTCCCGATTTCATCGGGACTTGCTCACCGTTCTCTATCGGACACGTCATCCCTTGCGTTCGTGTGTCGGTATGACAGGAAACGTGCTAGGGGCCCGGCATCAAAGGGCGCTGAGTCCGGCAATCGTCCGACCATTGCTCGACCATCGTCCGACCACCGTTCGACGACCCTTGAGACAGCTACTCCAGATACGTGCCGTTGACGCTCAGCGTGAACTTATAGCCGAGCATCTCGGCCGCCTGGCGGCACATGATCATGCGGCTGAGAAAGATCTCGAAGTACTCCATCACGGTGGCCTCCTTCGTATCGATCTCAAGAGTAAGTTCGATGGTGTGCCCCTCGGGGCGCATCTCCACCCGGCTCTTTTGCACCGCGTAGTTCACGCGGTCGTGGATGTCAAAGCTCTCCATCACCGGGTTTTGAACCCGGCTCAGGTGCACATCGCTCTTGTCGGCGATGATGAGAGCGGCAGAGATCGAGCTGATGGGGGTGCCACCCGCCTCTTCATGGTTGCCGATGGCGCCGAGGATGGGCGCGATCTCAACCACGTCCATGCCCATCTCGGTCAGGAGCGCGTAGGCGAGGTTGGCGCCCGAGATCGGGTGGTCCTCCCGGCTGATCACGTTTCCGATGTCGTGCAGATAGGCGGCGATTTGGCCCAGCTCGTTCTCGCGCGGCGGCACGCCCACGTTTTCAAGGATGTAACGGGTGATCGAAGACACTACGCCGACGTGGCGCTGCCCGTGCTCGGTGTAGCCCATCGCCTTCATCACCTCGTTGGCGCCGTCGATCAGCTTTCGCACCTTGGCGTTGGCGCGCACCTCCTTGAGGGTGACCGGACGGGGCCCGGCGAGGGCGAGGGGTTCGGAAGAGGGTTCGCTTTTCTGCACGGGAGTGATCGAGGCTAGAGTTCGCGCGAGGAGCCCGCAAGCAGCTCCAGCGCCAAATCGAATCGGCCGTTGGTTCTTTGCTCTTGACGAACGAGCCCAATGCCTTGGGCGTAGTCTGACACGAGTTGGACTTGGCGCGCGGGCGTGTCCAGGGTGAGGGTCGCTCGAACGGTCCGATAGTTTCGCCCGCCAAGTACGAGCCCGGCTCGGCGCTGGGCGAGCACGGCGGTTGCGTTTTCGCGCACCCCCGCAAAGGTGAGCGTGCCCTTCCACTGTCGCGTCAAAGCCAGGTCGTCGGGGGTCAGGAGGGGTATCGGCGGATCGACATGGGCGTTCGCCATGCTCGCTGCCACCAGTTCGCCGCCCTTCCAGGCCAGCCTGGTGGGGCCCATCGGGCCGTTGAGCTCGGCCCCACGCACGCCCGCAACCGAGAGAACATGCGCGACCCGAATCGGCTCGACGTAAGAGACGAAGCCGGTCCGGACTTGGTAGGTGGCGGTGTGGCCCAGTTCAAGCGGCATCCACGTGCCCTGGGCGCCGCATCCGCCTAGCGCGAGTGCCGCGATCCCCAAGGCGGCAAGCTTCAAATCGCCTCCAGCTTGGCGAGGTTCTGCACCAGCTTCTTCACCCCGATCACGCCGGGGAAGGCAACGGTCACCTCGCTGTCGTCCCGCAGCGGGCTGCAGGCGACCACGACCCCAATCCCGAACTTGGCGTGCCGCACGCGCTGGCCGACCTCGAAAGGCGCGCGCCAACTCGGTCCCCGCAGTCCCCGCGGGCTTGGTAACGGGGCAGAATCGACCACGCGGTAGGCGCCTGTGCGTTCTTGGTAGACCTGGCGAGCGGGCATGCCACGCGGCGCGCGATCGCCGGCCAGGCTGGACAAGGTCTCGGGCGGGATGTGTTCGAGGAAGCGCGACGGGCGATTGAAGCTGGGCTGCCCAAAAACCGAGCGCCGGTGAGCATGAAGCAGATGCAATTCCTCGCGCGCCCGGGTCATGCCCACGTAGCAAAGCCGCCGCTCCTCCTCGATCTCCGCGTCGGAGCCCATCGAGCGAGAATGGGGGAACACGCCCTCCTCTAGCCCGATGAGGAACACGACGGGGAACTCCAAGCCCTTTGCCGAGTGGAGGGTCATCAGCGTCACCGCCTCGCCGCCCTCTTGCAGGTTGTCGACGTCCGCGACAAGCGACACGCTCTCGAGAAAGCCGCTCAATGAGGGCCCTTCGCTCGTGGCGTCGTATTCCGCGGTCACGTTCAGTAGCTCTTGGAGGTTTTCAAGCCGCTCGAGGGAGTCGTCCGACCCTTCGGTCTTGAGCATTTCCAGGTAGCCCGACGCCCCGAGCAGGTGCTTGAGCACGGGGACGACCGGCCCCGCCTCGGCCAGACGCCTGGCACCATCGATCGCGGCGACGAAGTTCCGTAGTCCGTTCAGGGTCCTCTTGGGGAGTTCGCCCTGGACCGCGTCGGCCGAGAGCGCGTTCCAAACGGGCAAGGAATGATGGGCCGCCCACGCCTCGATGTGGGCCATCGCTCCAGCCCCTATTCCGCGAGGCGGCGTGTTGATTACGCGCCTCGCCGACACGTCGTCGGCCGGGTTCAGAGTCAGGCGCAGATAGCATAGAAGGTCCTTGACCTCCTTGCGCTCGTAAAAGCGCTGGCCGCCGATCAACACGTTGGGCACGCGCATGGTGAGAAGGGCTTCTTCAATGGCGCGGCTCTGGGCGTTGGTTCGATACAGCACCGCGAATTCGCCATAGCGGCGGCGGCCGATCCGCACGTCTTTGACGATGGCGTCCGCCACCGTCATCGCTTCATCCTGCTCGGTACCTGCCTGAGTGAGGGAAACCGCGGCCCCCTCGGCGTTGCCAGTCCAAAGGGTCTTTGCGGCGCGACCTCGGTTGTGCTGAATCACTGCGTTGGCGGCGGAAAGGATGCGCTGGGTCGAGCGGTAGTTCTGCTCGAGCTTGACCACGGTGGCGTCCGGATGGTCGGAGCCAAAGCGCAGGATAAGCGACACATCGGCGCCACGCCAAGCGTAGATCGACTGGTCGTCGTCCCCCACGACGACGAGGTTGCGATGCCGCCCTGCGAGCAACCCCACGAGCCGATATTGAGCCAGGTTAACGTCCTGGTACTCGTCCACAAGCACGTGAAGGAACCGCTCCTGATAGCGTTCGAGCACGTCCGCGCGCTGTTCGAGCAGCCGGACGGCGAACTGGAGGATGTCGTCAAAGTCGAGCGCGTTCGCCTTCCGCAGCAGTGCGTTGTACGCCTTGAACAGGTCCGCGACGATCCGCTCGAAGAAGCCGGCGGCGCGGTCTGCGTACTGCTCGGGCGTTATGAGACGCTCTTTGGCGGACGAGATCTCGGACAGGACCGCGCGAGGCTGGATGCTCTTATCGTCGAGGTTGCGCTGTTTGAGCAAATCGCGCAGCAGCTGCAGCTGGTCCGCGTCGTCATAGATCACGAAGTTGGGATCGAGGCCGATCGCCCGGCCGTCGATGCGCAGGAGCTTAGCGCACATAGCGTGGAATGTGCCGATCCACATGCCCTTGGCGCCCTCGCCCGCGAGCAATTCGACGCGATGCTGCATTTCCCGAGCGGCCTTGTTGGTGAACGTAACGGCGAGAACGCGGGGCGCGGGCACGCCCTCTCGCAACAATCGCGCAACTCTGTAAGCGATCACCCTCGTCTTGCCCGATCCGGCGCCGGCAAAGATGAGGAGGGGTCCGCCAACGTGCTCGACCGCCGCCCGCTGCTCTGGGTTAAGGGCGGATAGGTCGAGCGGTGAGGTCATCACACGTTCATTATGGGGCGGCGATGCGGTGGTGGCGGGTTGGGACACGGCAAAGGTTCTTGACGCCGGGCGGCCTCGTGACGATCCACCTTTCATTCAGCGTCATAATGAAGTGTCGCTTCGGGCGAGTCCCGTTTTCGTCCGCCCAGGAGAAAGGTCGTTATGCGAAAGGTCGTCACCCTCATGTTGGCCGGTTTGGCCGGCTTTGCGATTGCGCAGGCTCCCTTCACGATCGTAAGGCCAACGGACGGTTCGAAGGTCCGCGAGAAAGTGCGAATTCTCTTCCCCAAGGACAGCGTCCCGCGTGGAGGCTACGTAGGCGTTTTTCTCAACAACCGCTTCTCCGAGGCGCTCGTCCCCGACCCGAAGGGCAAGTTTTACGAGTATCTGCTCGACACCAAGGCTCGGAAGGTGAAGGACGGGCCGCTGAAGATCGAGCTTGTGCTGTACGTCGACTATAGCGACCAGCCGAGGATCATCGACCGCACCTCGGTCAACGTGGTTGTGGCCAACAAGGCAAACGTTCCCCTTGCCGACAGCGGCCTGAAGCTCCGCTACAAATGGATTCCGGGTAACGAGGTCGTCTACAACTGCGACATCCGCCTAGCGACGAGCACGAGCACGGGCGCTCAGCGAGCGGTGGGAAGCCGCGCAGCCGAGCTTCCACTGGACGCACTGAGCTTTCGCATGGTGTATGGGATTGATAACGCCTATGCAAACGGCGACGGTCTGATTCGGATGCAGGCGCAACCACCGACTGGTAGACACTCGATTTTTCTCCAGTTTCCCGACGACCCGGCCGGACGCTTTTACAGGGACGCCGAGTTCGCTCAGGTCTATACGCGCCTGACCAGTACAGGCAAGGAGGTCTACGGTTCCGTTCCGATCGGCTACGCGCTAGAGGGCACCTCGCCGACCGAAAGTTCCCTCCGCGACGTCTGGGCGATCTTCCCGCTGCCAACGCTGCCGTACAGGGCGGTCCACCCGGGTGACATCTGGCAGACCCAGTTCCAAGAGCCCTCGATCGACCTTGCCCGGTTTCATGAGCAGCAGTCCTTGTTTAAAGTCATTCCGGCTCGGGGCGAGTTCGTTGGAATCGAGTGGGAGATGGGCCATCCGTGCGCGAAAGTCCACCAGTCGATGGCGGTAGGCAATGTGGTCAGGGGCGACCAGAGCGAGGTCATCGACGAAACCTATTGGTTTGCTCTCGACAAGAGCGTGATCATCAAGTTCGTGAGAACCGAGACCTCTACCCGACGGATTGGCGCGGCTGCGGCCGGAGGTGGCGACATCCCTGTTCCTGCAACGAACGCTCCGACTCCCGCACGCCCAGCGGCGCCAGCCGGTGGCGGCGGACGTGGTGGTGGTGGCAGAGGTGGCCGTGGCGGCGGGTTCGACGCGCCGATTACGCCTCCCGGATTCTTCCAGCGGGGTGGTTACGGAAGCGGCGAGTCGCCGCAACGGCCGCAAGTCGTGGTGCAGCCACCAACCGCGGGGGCGACCACAGGCGGATTTTCGGCATCGACCAACGTGCAATTCGAGCGCATCGTGTTCGAGCAGACATTCATTCTTGCCTCGTAAGAAGCGCGGATGGCGGTGCCAACGAGCATGAAGGGGAGGCGGAGACCTAAGGTCCCCGACGACCCCGAAGAATTCAAGCTCACGCTCGGCGAACACCTTGACGAACTGCGCACACGCATCGTCCGCATCGCGCTCCTCATTTTTGGCGGCTGGGTTGCGGGATGGTACGCCCAACCGTGGGTCTACCGATTTCTGAACGAGCTAGTCCACCGCAACGTGAAGGGGCACCAAGCTTTCGACTTCAAGGATGCGTTCACCAACGCCACCGACCCCTTCATGCTGAAGCTGAAGCTCAGCCTGCTTCTCGGCTTCGTACTCGTCGCGCCGTTTTGCGTCATGCAGCTTTGGGGATTCGTGAAGCCGGGCCTGAAGGCGGCGGAGCGACGCCCGGTCGGAAGGGTTGCGCCGTTTTCGGTGCTGCTGTTTTTTCTCGGGGGCGGCTTTTGCTGGCTTGTGATCCCGAGCGCGATCCACTGGTTTGCCAGCTATATGGAGGAGTTTCCCGGCACCGTTCTCTATCAGGAGCCGGGCAAGATGGTGTTCTTCATCCTGAAGATGCTGCTCGCCTTCGGCTTGGGGTTCCAACTCCCGCTCGTGGTGTTCCTGCTTGGCAAGATCGGCCTGCTCACGCCAGAGACGCTGCTTCAGTAC
>JACOSL010000042.1 GCA_016179045.1 Fimbriimonas ginsengisoli
CCGACATAGTTGACAACCGGCTTGAGGTTTTTTCATTGAGCCATGTTCGGCCCGTTAGGATTCTCGGGTCGCGATCCTGGCAACTTTAGGGGGTTTTGCTTGCTCCACGATCCCGCCGATAAGAGCGGTATAGTGAAATCAAATCGAACTCCCTCGAACCAGCCCGTCGGAGCGCCCTCCGCCGGGGGAGCGGACCACTCGCAAAGGAGGCGACGAATGAATTCCTTCAACGCCCGAGCGACGCTCCGAAGCGGCGACTCGGATTACGAGATCTTCCGACTGGGCGCTCTTGAAAAGGCCGGCCAACCCGTCCGCCGGCTACCGTACTCCCTCCGCATCTTGCTCGAGGGGCTTCTGCGCGGAGAGGACGGTCGAACCACCACCGCCGACGATATCCTCGCCCTCGCCAACTGGGACCCGAAGGCCGAGCCGAGCAAGGAGATCGCTTTTGCCCCCGCGCGCGTGCTCCTGCAGGACTTCACCGGCGTCCCGTGCGTGGTCGACCTTGCCGCCATGCGCGAGGCGGTCGCCCGCCTGGGCGGCGATCCCAAAAAGATCAACCCACTCCAGCCGGTCGAGCTCGTCATCGATCACTCGGTGCAGGTCGACGCCTTCGGCAGCGAGGCCGCCCTGCTCATCAACCGCGACCGCGAGTTCGAGCGCAACCAAGAGCGCTACCAGTTCCTCAAGTGGGGCCAAAAGGCCCTGCGCAACTTCAAGGTCGTGCCCCCCAACACCGGCATCGTGCACCAGGTGAATCTCGAGTACCTGGCGCGGGTGGTTTTCGTAAGCGAGGACGGCGGTAAAAAAACCGCCTATCCCGACACCCTCGTGGGCACCGATTCCCACACCACCATGATCAACGGACTCGGCGTTCTCGGTTGGGGCGTCGGCGGCATCGAGGCGGAGGCGGCCATGCTCGGCCAGCCCGTGTCGATGCTGATCCCCAAAGTCGTGGGCTTCAAGCTCGGCGGACACTTGCCCGAGGGCGCCACCGCCACCGATCTCGTGCTCACCGTCACCGAGATGCTGCGCAAGCATGGCGCGGTCAACAAGTTCGTGGAGTTCTATGGGCCGGGGCTGTCCACGCTCCCGGTGGCCGACCGCGCCACCATCGGCAACATGTCGCCCGAATTCGGCGCGACCTGCGCGATCTTCCCTGTCGACGACGAAACCCTCAAGTATCTGCGCCTCACCGGCCGCTCGCCGGACCAAGTGGCCCTGGTCGAGGCTTACATGAAAGAGCAGGGTCTCCTCCACGATGCCGGCTCGCCCGAGGCGGAATATTCGGAAGGCTTGGAACTCGACCTCGGCAGCGTCCAGCCCAGCGTGGCGGGGCCGAAGCGGCCGCAAGACCGGCTGCTGCTTGGCGAGGTGGCCCACAACTTCGCCGCGACGTTTGCCGACCAGATCGATGGCAAAGGCTTGATCGGCAAGGCGGTCGATCTCGTCTGCGGCAGCCATGCCGCTCACGCTAAAGCCGCGACCGCCGTGCTCGAGCAAGAAGATGCGCTGGCAACCGCGAACGCGGCCGCCGATTCGGTCGGCCACGGCACCATCGTCATCGCCGCGATCACCAGCTGCACGAATACCTCCAACCCCAGCGTGATGACCGCAGCGGGGCTGCTCGCCAAGAAGGCGGTCGAAAAGGGCTTGCGGCGCAAGCCTTGGGTGAAGACCTCGCTCGCGCCCGGCTCGCGCGTAGCGAGCGACATCCTTGAGAAGGCGGGGCTCATGTCCTACCTGCAAGAGCTCGACTTCCACGTCGTCGGCTATGGCTGCACGACCTGCATCGGCAACTCCGGCCCCCTGCCGGAGGAGATCGCCAAGACGGTGAACGACAAAGGCCTCGTGGTGGCGAGCGTGCTCTCCGGCAACCGGAACTTCGAAGGGCGCATCAACCAGGACGTCAAGGCCAACTACCTGATGTCGCCCCCGCTCGTGGTCGCGTATGCCCTGGTCGGCACGGTCGACATCGACCTGGCGAAAGACCCGCTCGGCACCGGTAGCGACGGCCATTCCGTGTATCTGCGCGACATTTGGCCGAGCCAGAAAGAAGTTGCGGAGACGAACGCGAAGGCGGTCCGCCCCGAACTGTACGAATCCAACTACCGCGACGTGTTCAAGGGCGACGAGCGCTGGCTTGGCATCGACGTGCAGGGCTCGGACACCTATCCATGGGTTGAGGAATCCACCTACATCAAGAATCCGCCCTACTTCGACGGCATGCCACGCGAGGCGCCCCCGACGGTAGCGGAGCTAACCGGAATGCGGGTGATCGCGATGCTCGGCGACAGCGTCACCACCGACCACATCTCCCCTGCCGGCAGCATCAAGCTCAACTCGCCTGCGGGCCGCTACCTCACCGAGAACGGCGTCCAGGCCGCGATGTTCAACTCCTACGGCTCGCGGCGCGGCAACCACGAAGTGATGGTGCGGGGCACTTTCGCCAACGTGCGCCTGCGCAACCAACTCGCCCCCGGAACCGAGGGCGGCTTCACCACCTACCTGCCCACCGCCGATGTGACCACCATCTACGACGCGGCCATGCAATATCAAGCGGCGGGCGTGCCCCTGCTCGTGCTTGCGGGCAAGGAATATGGAGCGGGCTCGAGCCGCGACTGGGCGGCCAAGGGGCCGTACCTCCTCGGCGTGAAGGCGGTGATCGCCGAGAGCCTGGAGCGCATCCATCGCTCGAACCTCATCGGCATGGGCGTATTGCCGCTTGAGTTCGAGGCAGGGCACAGCGCCGCCTCGCTGGGCCTGTCGGGACACGAGACGTACGACGTCCTCGGCCTCTCCGCCGCGCTCGCGGGTGTCTTTGCCGCAGGCAGGACGCTAACCGTCCGCGCGACCGATGGGCACGGCAAGGCCAAGGAGTTCCGTGTGAAAGTCCGCCTCGACACGCCTCAAGAGATGCAGTACTACCGCCACGGCGGCATCCTGCAATAC
>JACOSL010000046.1 GCA_016179045.1 Fimbriimonas ginsengisoli
GCCCGGCGTCACGATCATCCCCTGATGCCCGATCGCTTTCCGAATCGCCTTGATCTCCTCGGCCGAGCAAACAACGCCGTCCAGCCCGAAGTCGATGCCGAGCTTGGAAAGGGCGACCGTGTGCTCCTCGAGCTCTCGCGCGACGCCGAGGTAGTCGGTGAGGATGTGCTGGTCGAGCGAGGTGAGCACGGAAACCCCGACGAGCAGCGGGGCGTGGTCTTCGCCGAAGGCGCGCGCCTCTTCGGCGGCGGCGGTGATCATTGCGGGGCCGCCCGCGATGTGCAGGGTCATCATCCACGCCCCCCGTTTGGCCGCCTCGCGAACGGCGAGCGCCACCGAGTTCGGGATGTCGTGGAATTTCAGGTCGAGGAAAATGCGCGATGCGCCCGCATCGCGAAGCCGGTCGAGCACGTCGAGGCCGTTAGGCAGGGTCAGCGCGTGGCCGACCTTGAACGCGCCCACATGCGGCGCGAGGCGTCGGGTGACGGCGAGGGCTTCTTGCAAGTCGCCGGTATCGAGCGCGCAGATGATCTGTCGGGCTGTGAGCATTCCAGACTTCATTGTGGCGCATCGCGGGGCGGCGCGGCCCGGCTCGGCCTAGCTATCGAACCCTCTCCCCCTCGAGGGGGGAGAAAGCGTGAACGCAGTGAACGCAACAGAGGGTGATTGGAGGCTCGCCCGGGAATTCCTCCGCCTGCGGCGGAGTACCACCCCCCGGCTTCGCCGACCCCCGCCGTGAGGCAGGGGTGATCTGTCTTTCTCTCTGGCTCGCTCACCCCGTCCCGGGGCTCGCTCGCCTATTCTCTACGGGACGCCATCCCTGGCGTCCCTTGGGAGGGGCATGCTCCGTCATGCCCGGGCTGCGCGGGGGCCGAATCGCGTTGACCTGGATCGCGGCCACATGGCGGATACTGAAGGCATGCGGTCGCGCAAGCGCGGGTGGTGGACCGTGGCAACGATCGCCGTGGTGGTGGCCGCGACGGCCGCTCTCTCGCCGCTGCTGCCGATTCCGTATTGGGGCCTCGACAGCGAGCCAAGCCAGCGCCTCCGAGCCTTGGCCGCGTATGGCGTCTGCGGCGGTTGCGGGTTGTACGCGCCCAGCAAGGCGACCATGAGCCACACCTTATGCGACCGCGTGACGGGTGAGGTGTTGCGAGCGAATGACGCTCAGCTGCAGGCAATCGACGCCGAACTGATCGCCGCCGGTTATAAGGTTCAGCGGAACGAGCAGAGGACGGCCTACAGCAAGTCAACGGGCGGCTGGTTCCCAGTGCATCTGTTCGTCGGCTTCGGCAAAGACCGGCGGGTCATCGCTGGGAAAAGTGCCTCGAAATATCCGCAATTCTAGCCCGGTGCCTTCTGCGAAGCAAGCCTCTGCAGCGCCTTGCTGAGCGCGGAGCCGCGGGCCGGGTCTTCGGCCGTGATCTTGCCGAGCAGCTCGGCGACCTTGGCCGGATCCATCATCTGAAGCACCGCGGCAAGGTCGGCGTCCTTCCAATCTTTGGCGATCTTCACGAGCGTGCCCGTATCCGTTTCGTTCCAGAATTTGGCGAGCGCGCGGTTGCCGGCAATGGGGTCCCGGTCCTCGCTCGCCTTCTCGTCCTTGGGCTTGACCGCACGGGCCGGGGTGGCGAGCGGCGGCGCGGGCGTGATGGCGACCGATTCCTTCGGCGCACCCGCTTTCGCATCGCCGGCGGCCTTGTCGTCCGCCGCCTTGCCATCGCCTTCCTTGGCCTGGGCGGCGTCGCCCGCGTCCTCACTTTTGTTGCAGCCCGTCGACGTCAGGAGGCCAGAGAAAACCACGAACGCAAACAGCCAAGCAAAGCGCTTCATGAATTCTTCCTCGCTTCGTATAGACGAAGCACCTTGTCCACATAGGCCCGCGTTTCCGCATACGGAGGAACGCCGCCGTGCTTGGCCACCGCGCCCGGTCCCGCGTTGTAAGCCGCAACCGCCAGCGGCACGTCGCCAAAGCGATCAAGCAACTGGCGCAGGTAATGTGCCCCGCCGGCAAGGCTCTGCGCCGGATCGAACGGATTACCGACGCCCAGGCCACGAGCGGTATCGGGCATGAGCTGAGCCAAGCCCAGCGCGCCCGACCGCGAGCGGGCGTTTGGATCGTAGGCGCTCTCCGCCGCCACCACCGCATCGAGCAAGGCGGGGTCGACGTTCGCCTGCTCGGCGCTATGGTCGATCAAAGCGCGGAGTTCGCGGCTCGATTGGGTCGGGGTGACGTTCATGCCAGGGCCGTATGGATTCAGAGGGGTGAATCCAGCTTTTGGGGGGGTGAACGACGCCTCGTCTTGCCTGCCCAAAACCTGATCCATGCGCGCTTGAATCTCGTGCATGCGCGCGGCCACGCCGTCCGGCCCGAGGGGCCGAAATCCGCCAACCTTCACGCCGGCCTCCGCGAGCTCGTCCAATCGTCGAGCGCCTTCTGTTCTTCGTGGCGCTCCTCCGCCTTCCACTCGATCAGCGCCTCGTCGCGTAGATGCTCGAGCGCGTGCAAGTCTTTGCGCCGCTCTTGCCACTCGGCGAGGGTCGCCGCCTCTTCGTCGCGCAGCACGCCTAGGGCGATCTCTTGATCCTGCTGCTGGTCGTCCAGGTGCTGCAGCGTGAGCTCCAGCGCTCGGCGTTCGTTCAGCCCCTCAACGGGCTGAAACAGAAGCCGGTGACGGTGGGCGGCGATGCCTTCGAGACCGATTTCTGCTTGCGCGGTTGCGAGCCGCGCCGCCATGTACGCGTCCTTGGCCCACTTCTCGACCAAGCTTCGGTATTCGAGCACCCGTTCAAGCCGGAATCGGAACTGCTTCACTCAAAATCTCCTTTAGGCGCAGGGTCGCCTCAGCCAGCGGGCATCCGTCGTCCGTTCGCTGGCGCAGGAACTCGCCAAGCTTGGGGTGGAGGGCAAGCGCCCGGTCGGCGGCGGGATTGGCGCCCGGCTTGTAAGCGCCGATGTTCACAAGGTCTTCGATGTCGTCATACGCGGCCAGCAGTTCGCGGGCTTGTCGCGCCGCCTCCAGCTCTTCCTCTCCGACCACGCTCGGCATCGTTCGGCTGAGGCTCTGCAGGGGATCGATCGGCGGGTAGTGGCCGCGGTTGGCGAGCTTGCGCGTGAGCACGATGTGCCCGTCGAGGATGGAGCGCACCGAATCGGCCACCGGCTCGTTCGTGTCGTCGCCTTCGACGAGCACGCTGTAGATGCCAGTGATCGAGCCCTTGGCCGCGTTGCCCGCCCGTTCGAGCAGGCGCGGCAGCAGCGCGAACACGCTGGGGGTATAGCCCTTGGTGCTCGGGGGCTCCCCGACGGCAAGGCCGACCTCGCGCTGGGCCATCGCGAATCGCGTGACGGAATCCATCATCAGGAGCACGCGCAGGCCCTGGTCGCGAAAGCCTTCCGCGATCGCGGTCGCGGTCATCGCCGCCTTGATGCGAACGAGAGCCGGCTGCTCCGAGGTCGCGCAAACCACGATGCTTCGCGCCAGGCCGTCCGGCCCCAAGTCGTTCTTGATGAATTCGCGTACTTCGCGTCCCCGCTCGCCCACGAGGGCGATCACGTTGACGTCGGCATGGCAGTGGCGGGCGATCATGCCGAGCAAAGTGGACTTGCCGATGCCCGAGCCGGAGAAGATGCCGATTCGCTGGCCCTCGCCGACCGTCATCAGGGAATCGATCGCGCGCACGCCGGTTTCGAAGGGAATCTCGATTAGTCGACGCTCAAGCGCGTTGGGCGGGACGGCGTGCACGGGGCGGAGGCCTTCGCTTCGCAACGCGCCCAGCCCGTCCATAGGCTCTCCGAGGCCGTTCAGCGTTCTGCCGAGCAGAGCCTTGCCGAAAGGCACTTCCAGGCACCGACCCCGGCCGAGCACCATGCACCCGGAGCGGACGCCCTTCAATTCGCCGAGAGGCATGAGGAGTGTACGACCTTCCCGGAAGCCGACGACTTCGGAACGGATCGCCTCGCCGTTCTCGCTCAGGATGAGGCACAGGTCGCCGATGCGGGCGTTCGGTCCGACCGATTCGATCACGAGCCCCACGACTTGTACGACCCGCCCGTAGACGCGCACCAGGGGCGCGCTCGACGCGACCTCTTTCAGGCGCGCCAACGCGGGGGTCGCGCTCACGCCGCTCTCCTGAGTTCGTCGCTCAAGGCGAGCAGCTTGCCCTCGACGCTTGCATCGATCACGCCGGATTCGGTCTCGATGATGCATCCGCCCACGATGGCCGGATCGTCCACGATTTCGATCCCCTTGAGCCCTTGGGCCGCCGCCACGATCTCGTCTTGGAACGACCGCACGATCTCGGAGTCGGCGGGATTTGCGCGCAGGCGGACATGGTTGGCGTGGGTGGCTTCTGCCATCGCCTCGCTCACGAATCGGCGAATGGTTTCGGGCTCGGACTTGAGTTCGGTCAGCACAATCCTGCGGGCGATTTCGACCACGATCGGGTCTAGTTCGCGCTCGGCGGCGACGTACCAAGCGCGCATCGCGTCCTCAGCCTTCGCGACCACGCCCTGAAGGGCGGCAACGAACTGAACTAATTCTTCTTTGCGCGCGGCGGACGCCTGCTCAAACGCCACGTCGTAGGCCAGGCGGCGGCCTTCTTCCAGGCCCTCACTGCGTCCTTGCTCGAACCCTGTTTTGCGCCCCTCGGCCTCTGCCTCGGCGCGAATCTCCTCTCGCCACCTGGTGATCGCGGCCGCGGTTCGCCGACGCTTGGGGTCGCGAAGCGACATCCCCTCGACGGCCTGAGATCGAACCGGCTTTAGCATCGATTCGAAGGAGGATGTCTGAACCTTGCCCGCCTTTTGCAGGGTCGGCTTAGACAAGCACGTCCTCCTCGTCGGTGCGGCCGATGGTGAGTTCGCCCGACTCCTCCAGACGCCGGATCACCGCGACGAACCGCTGCTGGGCCTCCTCGACCACCCGCAGCCGCACCGGGCCCATGAACTCCATGTCCTCCTTGAGCATCCCGACCGCCCGCTCGGACATGTTCTTGAAAATCTTCTCTTGAACTTCGGGGTTCGTGCCCTTGAGCGCGGTGGCGAGGTCTTTGATGTCCACCTCGCGCAGCACTGACTGGATCGCCTTGTCGTCGAGCTGAATGATGTCCTCGAACACGAACATCATGTTTTTGACCACCTCGGCGAGTTCGGGATTGTTCTCGGTGAGGGTTTCCAGGATCAGGCGCTCGGTCGAGCGGTCGACGCGGTTGAGCAGGTCGACGAGCGTCTTCGGGCCGCCCGCTTGAGTCATCTCTTGATTGAGAATCGACGAAACCTTCTTTTCGAGCACCTGCTCGACCCGGCGGATCACTTCGGGCGGGGTCTGCTCCATCATCGCGATCCGAGCCGCCACGTCGGCGCGCAGTTCGGTGGGCAGCTTGGAAAGAATCTGAGCGGCGCTGTTCATCGGCATATAGGCAAGGATCAGCGCGATCGTCTGCGGGTGCTCATCTTGAATGAAGCTCTGCACCTGGGCGGGGTCGGCCTTGCGTAGGAAGTCGAACGGCACCACTTGCATGGCGGCCACGACCTTTCCGATCATGTCCTTCGCCGCGTCGCCTCCGTAGGCCTCTTCCAAGAGCCGGCGGGCGTGCTCGACGCCGCCTTCCGCGATGAAGTCTTGCGCCAGCGCGACCTCATAGAACTCCTGGATGATGTTCTCGCGCTGCTCGGGCGTGATCTTGTCGAGCCTCGCGAGTTCGAGGGTGATCTGCTCGGTCTGCTCTTCGTTGAAGTTGCGGATGACGCGCCCCGCCACTTCGGGGCCGAGCACCATCAGGACGACGGCGGCGCGCTGCCTGCTCGATAGGTCTTCGGGTCGCTTTCTCATCGCCTGTCATCCAGCAGCCAGCTCTTCAGAAGCATCGCCACCACCTCGGGCCGCTCCGTGCTCATGCGCTTGATCTGTTCGAGGGGAACGTTGATCTTGCGCTTGATCGCGTCGATCTCTACGTCGGGCTCGTCGCTCCGGCCCAGGCGCACGCCGCCACCGCCGGAAGACCCTCCGCCGGACGAAACACCCGACAAGACGGGCACGCCGGCAGACACGCGCACGCCCGACCCGAGTTGGTCGGCCGATATCGGGATGCCGCTGCCGGGCAGCGGGATCAAGTGCCCGTCGACGGTGGCGACCACGAGCTGCTGGGTCTTCCCGGCCTTGCTGAGCGCCTTGAGCAACATCGCCGCCACCCCAACCAGGGCAAGGATCGGCAAGATGGACAGAACCTGCTGAATCTTCTCGCGAGAAGCCGAAGCGGCCACGCTTTCGGCGGCCGCCTTGGCGGAGGTCGTATCGAATTTGGCAGTCGTGACCTTGGCGGTGAAGGCGGGGTCGGTGGCCTTGGCCCCCAAATAGCTGGTTAGAAAGGCCTGCACCGGCGCGGAGTCCTTCAGCTTGTCTTCGTCCACGAGCACGCTGATCGACATCGACTTGAGCTTGCCGGCGGGGTCCTGCCCGCGCGTGGTCTTCTCGTTCAGCACGTAGGTCGAGGCCTTCGCCTTGTTTTCATAGCCTTGCCCGGTGGGGGTAGCGGGCGCGGCGGTAGCGGCGGCGGGCGCGGCGGCGGGCGTGTTCGAGGCCACCCCGGCCAATCCGCCTACTGCGCCGGCAAGGCCGCTCGCCGTTCCCGTCATCTTTTCCGTGTTCTCTTCGGTCACGAGCGGGTCGGAGGGCTTGCGCTGGATTTCGGTGTAATCCTTGCCTTCGAAGTCGATCTCGACGTTGACGTCGGCGATGGTCGTGCCCGGGCCGAACGCGGAATCGAGTTTTTGCTGAAGCTCCCGCTCGCGGCGCTTGGCTTCGGAGCGTTCGGTGGCGAGCTTATTCGCCACGCGCCCTTGGCCCGATTGATCGCTCGGATCGACGAGCGGCTCGCCAAGCCGATTGAGCACGGTGACGCTTCCGGGATCGAGGTTGGGCACCGCGCTTGCCACCATCATCGCGATGCCGCGCGCCTGGTCGCGGGTGATCACCGCGCCCGGCCGTTCGGAAAGGGTGACGCTGGCGCTTGCCGTCTTATGGGCATCGGCGAAGGGCGAATCGTCTCCCAGCGCGATGTGTACTCTGGCGGAGGCCACGTTGTCGAGAAACTCGATGTCCTGGGCCAGCTTTGCTTCGCCGATCGCCTTGATGCGCTCGCGCTCGACGCGTGGGGTGGTGGCCATGCCGAGTTTGGCGAGCTCCTCGTCCGCGCCAAAGTGGCCGGTGCCGGATAGCTTGCCGCTGGCCATGAGCTTGGCGCGCAGCTCGGGGATGCGGTCGACCGGCGCGTTGATGCCGCCCTGCGGGTCCATCTCATAGGGCACGCCCGTCTTTTGAAGCTCTTGGACGATGACGCCTTGTTCGGCCCCGGTCAGGCCGCTCGCGAGCAGGCCCATGTGGGGGCGGGAGGCGAACAGGAACGTCGCGACCAGCAAGACGGAGAGAAACCCCGACCCCAGGAGGGTCAGGGTCTTCTGGTTACGGTCGGCGCCGTCCCACCAATTCCTCAGTTTCAGCAGAAATCCGCTCATCTATGCCTTAGGCACAGGTGATCCGCCCAATTGCCGCCAGGTCAAACTTGCATGCGCGAAACCTCTTGATAAGCCTCCAAAATCTTGTTTCGGACGGCCATCGTGAGCTGCAGCGCGACGCTCGCTTTCTCCATGGCGATCATCAAGTCGTGATAATCCACCTGTTGACCCGTCATCAAGGCGTTTTGCTTGGCCCGAGCGTCTTGCTGGGTCGAGTTCACTTCCTTGAGGACGTCCATCAACGTTTGGCGAAAGTCGTCGCCGCCCGCCTTGGCCGTACGCGAAGACACGACCCCGTCGGCGGGGTTCGCGATCCCGCTGAGGGCGGGGCTCTTCGCTGCGGTCAGGCTTTCGATTCTCATATCTCTTGTCGCTTGTCGCTAGTCGCTCGTCGCTTCCCCTAAATCTTTCCTATCTGCAGCGCGTCGCGGATCATGCCGCGCGCGGAGTTGAAGGCCGCGATGTTCGCCTCGTAAGCGCGGCTCGCCGAGATCATGTTCACCATCTCCTCGAGCGGCTCCACGTTGCTGTATGTGACGAGGCCGGTTTTCGGGTCCGCGTTCGGGTTGCCGGGCTCGGAGACCTGGCGGAACGGGCGCTGGTCCTCGACCACGCGCCCGATGTGCACGCCTTCCGCATCGCCGGTGATCTCGACCTCGCGGCGGCGATAGGGGTCTTTGCCCGCCGTCTTCACCGTGTTCGCGTTCGCGATGTTGGCGGAGATGACGTCGAGCCGAAATCGCTCGGCGGCGAGGCCGGATGCGCTGATCCTAAGGGCGGTGTTGAGGTTCATGGCTGGTTAAAAGGGGTTGTCGCTGGTCGCTGCGTCACTTGTCGCTCTTCCGATGTCACTCGTCACTCGTCACTTGTCGCTCCGTCGCTATCTCCCTTCCCGGATCGCGCTCTTGAGCTCCCCAAAGTAGTTCTGGGTCATCTGGGTGAGGGCCTCGTAGCGCAGCTCGGTCTCCGCGACCGACATCACCTCGCGCTCCATGTCCACGTTGTTGCCGTCGATGCGGATGCTGGTGCGGTCGGAGGCGGCTTGGGCTTCGTGCTCGGCCAGCGCCTTCATGCGCTCGGCGCCGGGGGTGGCCTGCTCGGCGAGCAGGACGTCGAAGCTGACGTCTTTGCGCTTAAAGCCGGGCGTGTTGACGTTGGCGAGGTTGTTGGTGAGGAGGGAGTGGCGCGCGGTGGCGCGGCCCATCGCCTTTTGCAGGTTCGCCAAGTGGGGCGAGAAGAGGCTGTCCAAGATTTGCACGGTCGTGTTCTCCGATCCGCGCATCCGTTCGCGTTTCAGGCTCGATCCGTGAACCTGCGGGCGCCTCGTTCGGAGGGCGGCCCATCAGTGGTATCGGCTCGCGCGGGGGGCGTCTTTAGGTGATTTCGCGGGTGAGCGAGGGCGCCGGGAGAAGTTCATGCGGCGCGGGTCGCCAGGTAGGGCCGGATGCTTTGTGATTTCGGTTCAAAAGGCGCTTCTCCGGCGCGTACCTAAGGGAAGGCGACGTCACGGGCTGAGGCTGGCGTTCACTCGGGAGTGGCAAATACCCAGGAGTCACAACCGCAGTGGTAGCGCAGGGCGGTCATTCGGCCCTGATAATCGATCGGGGAAAGCCACACGTCGTGCAGCTCTTTGTCGGTCGCCCCAATCTTCTTGAGGTCCCACTCGTACCTCGGCCAATGTCCTACTTGGTCGCGATACCGGACGCAGAGCCGTCGGACCTCCTCCCGGTGCGCAATAATGCGGCTGCTCGTCCAAACTATGTAAGAAAACCAAGCCAGCGCCACCACCACCAACGTGACTCCACTGGATACAATCGCGCTTCGCCTTAACTCCCAGAACTTCCTCAACATCATTCCAACCTTTATCCCTCGGTATGGCTGACTGCCCACGTTTTGTCTGAGTCGACCGTCTCCGACTCTACCTACGCAGGGTGGGGCGAGGCATGGCGAGCATGGAGCCATCGCAAATGCCAGTCACGGACGCCATGGATGGCGTCCAGAAACAGAAACGGTGAGCGAGACCCGGGACGGGGCGAGCGAGCCAAAGAAAAATAGGAAACCCCTGCCGCACGGCGGGGGGCGGTGAGCGGCTTGTCCGCCGAAGCGCAGCGAAGGAGGAAGCGAACCGGGGAGTGGCTCTCCGCCTCGGGGCGGAGGTTTCCCTGGCCACGGAATTTCGCTTCAATCACCCCCTCTTGCCTTCGTCCCGACGGATCGAGACGAAGGTGTCTCCCCCATCAAGGGGAGATGCCCCTCCGGAGCCGCTCCACTCGGGTCGGGCTGCCTAGCCTCGACACCAGGGGTAGGCCGAGGCATGATCAGACGGGCACGACGGAGCGTGCCCCTCCCACGCAATCCGCGGGTCGCTAGGCATGCGGCCGCGTGCCTGGCTTCGTCACCGGGATCGCGGCGAGCCAGTCGGGTACGGCATCGGGGGCGAACGTGCGCGCCTCAACCCGGTGGGCGGCAAACAGCGGGCAGCCGAAATCGGGCGCGGACTCCGACCGGTCGATCAACACCGCGACGCCTACCGGCGTCGCGCCGGCCCCCCGCACCACCTCCAGAACCTCCCGCACCGAGGTTCCGGTGGTGAGCACGTCGTCCACCACAAGCACCCGCGCGCCCGCACCAAGCGTTTGACCTCGACGCAAGGTCTTGCGCCCATCCTCAGTCTCAACGTAAACCGCCTGAACCCCAAGCTGCCGCGCCACTTCGAAGGCGATGATCATGCCCCCGGTCGCGGGGCCCGCCACGAGATCGACCTCCCCGCGAAAACGATCCGAGACAACCCCGCACAGGGCGGAGAGCACATCGGGCCGCTCCAGCACCCGGAACTTCTCGAAATAAATGTCGCTATGACGCCCGCTCGTGAGCAGAAAGTGGCCGCGCAGCACCGCCCCCGAGGATTCGAGCAGCGCGTCCAGGTCCAAGCTAGCCCACCACGCTAAACGGGGTCATGTCGCGCACGACCCGGTTGTCGTCGTCCAGCAACAGCATGGTGGGGGTGATCGGCTCGTCGGTGAGCGCGAAGGCGGCGATCACGACCCGGTCGCCGACATGAAAGTGGTGGGCGGCGCCTCCGTTCAGCCCGATGACGCCGGGGGGGCCACCGAAGCAATAGGTCTCGATGCGCGCCCCGTGGTTCACCGCCCAGACGTGCACCAGCTCGCCATCGGTCAGCCCCGCCCGCTCCATCAGGCGACGGTCGATCTCCACGCTGCCCACGTACTCGGGGTTCGCGTAGGTCACGCGGGCGTGGTGCAGCTTGGCTTTGAGAATCTGAGAAAGGCGCATAGGGCGTTTAGGCGGCCTCTTTGGCCGCATCCGCGGCCTTGGCCCGAGCAGGCCGTCGATAGGCTGCCGTGAGCAGCCCGCCGAAGGTGAGAATACCCGCGCCGAGCCAGACGAGGATGGTCATCGGCTTGTAGAACAGGTCCACCGGGTAGAGCGGCTTGGCGAAATGCACTTGCACCGTCGCCGAGCGAGTTGCGGGATCGACCGCCTGCAAAGACACGATCAAGTCTTGGTCGATGCGGGCCAGGTGCGGGTGCAGGCCCTTTGGCGTGATCTCGAGCGTCGGTTGAGTCTCGAACGCGCCGCGCTGGGTCTTGAACTTCATGAGCGCGCCGAACTGGGTTCCCATTTGGCCGGGCTGCCCCTTCATCGTCAGGTGCTCGAAGGTGGCGGTGATGCCGTCTTGGTTGATCGTTTGGCCCGGCTTGAGCTGGATCGGCTGCTCCCACAGATCGAACTGGGGCGGGTGGAGGGTGAAATACATGTCGTGGGATAGGCCGCGCTCGATGTGGGGCCAGACCATCGGGCTCGGCTGACCCTCCTCTACTCCGGTGTAGTAAAGGCCGGGGCGCGCTTCGAAGCCGCCGCTTGGCCCGGCGACGTCGAAGATCACCTTGTTGTCGCGGTCGGTCATGTCGTCTGCGGTGCGCGAGCGGTAGGAGATGAGGTAGCCAAGCGCCTGGGCGGGCGCATCCTCCTGCAGCACCACCGTCTCCTTGCGCTCGAATCCGCGCGAGAGGGCGAGACCCGCGAGCACGGTGGCGACGCCGAGGTGGGAGACAAAGCCGCCGACGCCCATCTTCGACTTGCGCCAGTGCTCGGCTAGCCGCTGCAGGTTGGCCAGAGCGGTGAACGCACACAGAAACAGCAGGATGCCGATCCAAACGACGGTCGGGATCGTGGTGCCGAAGGCAAAGTTGACACGCTCGTCTCCCGCCAGCCCAACCCCCCACGACGGGCTGCGGGCAACAAAGAGAGACGCGCCCGCCACCAGCACCGCAAAGCTGAACGCGTTGAGGATGCGAGCGCCAAGCTCGCGCCAGGGCAGGCCGCGCCAGCTGACGAAGGGCGCCACCGCCATCAGGATCAGCATGGGCACCACGAACCAGCCGAGAACCTGGTGGTACAGCCTTTCCTCGACGACCTTTGCCTTCTGACCCCCCAGCGCCATGATGAGGGGCACGCTCATGCCGATGGCGGTGGCGACGCCGATGCCAGCGAGGACGACGGTGCCGAGTCGATAGAAGGCTTCGCGGTTCGGCCCCTTCGCCTTAGGCGGGATGGGGCCGCCTCGGGCAAGAGACGACGAGCGCCAAGCCCAAATGCCGAGGAAACCAAGCATGGCGAGGCCGAGGAAGCCGATGAGAATCTTTAGCGCGACGCTGTTCATTTGCGCGAAGCTGTGCACGCTGACGTCGGCGTACATGCCCGACCGGGTCAGGAAGGTGCCGTAGACGAACGCGAGGAAAGGCAGGCCCCCGAGCAGGAGATTGGCGCGAACCCATGAGCCGCGCGCGGTCTGCACGATGATGCCGTGCACCAGGGTCGCCACGAACATCCAGGGCACGAAGCTGACGTTTTCGACCGGGTCCCACGCCCAAAAGCCGCCCCAGCCAAGAGTCTCGTAGGCCCAAAAGCCGCCCATGCACAGCCCGAGGCCGAGCACGGCAAGCGAAACCAACGCCCACGGGCGCACGCCCTTGACCCAGTCGCGCGCGCCGGGAGTGAGGAGGGCGGCGAGCGCCCAGCAAAACAGCACGGTGAGGGAGCCGAAACCCATGAAGATGGTGGGCGGGTGGATCACCACCCAATAGTTCTGAAGCGCGGGGGTTAGGCCGGCGCCGTTAGGAGGCAGGAGGATCCGTCCGTGGATGAGAGGATCGAGCTTGAACGGCGTTTCGTAGGCAAGGATGCCCCCGATCGAGGCGAGAAACGTCGAGTAGCCGATCGTGAACCAGCGGCGGCAAATGCCGGTTTTCGGCGCGGCGAGCACGCCGAACAGCGCGGAGGTGCAAGCCCAGAGGAGGAAGCTGCCCTCCTGGTGAGCCCAGATCGCGGCGATGCGGTACTTGATCTCCAGCCCCGCCTGGATGCCATTGCGCACGTAGTTGAATTCAAACTGCTCGCCCACGAACAGCGCGCCGAGGCACACGATCGTGCCCCAAAGCGCGAGCGATCCTGCCCAGAAGGCGATTTTGCCCCACTTTTCGAGGCTCGGACGGCGAGCCTGAATAAGCCAAGCGAAAACTGCGAGCAGGTAAGCACCGACGCTGCCGATCACGAGGGCGCGGCCCAGCTGACCGACGAAAATCGCCCATCCGGGCGCGTCGGGCCATCCCGCGATGCCGGGGAAGTTCAACCGGTCACCGCTTGACCGTCTTCGCCTTCGCTTCGTAGCGAGACGGGCACTTCAGCAGCAGCTTGTCGGAGTGGAAAACGCCATTCTTCACCCCGCCGATCGCGACCACGCGAGTGGCCTCGGAAAGGCTGCTGGGCGGAGCGCCGGTGTATTCGACCGTCATCTGCTCGCCTTTCTCGTCTTTCATCGCAAAGCGAAGGATTCCGTGCCGGGCGTCGATGTCGAGGGTCTCCTTGAGCAGCTCTCCAGCGACGTGGATGCTGTTGCCGCCGCTGCGGCGCGCGTCGGCAAAAGTTCCGTATGGGCTGGCGTTGGAAACGAAGGCAAAGATGATCGCGGCGAGGCCGGCGAGCACGATGATGGCGGTAACGACGTGCAGTTGGCCCGAGCGGCGGTTTGATGAGTTCATGGCTTCGTCTTCATTTTGGCTGAACCGGAACCGGGCATGTCGTCGAACGGTTGTGTCGGATAGAATCTATGCCAATGCTCTCTACGATTTCCCGCCGCCTTGCGTGCGCGTTTGGCCTCGCGGCGGCTCTGCCCGGGCTTGCCGGAACCCAGGCAACGAAGGATCCGGACGCCGGCTGGGAGACCATCTTCTTTGAAACGCGCGTCGGCAGCTTCAAGGTGCTCGGCACGACGGACGTGCCCGCGCGGGGCCACCTCGAAGTTAGCTTTAAGGGCACCGTTCTCGTGAGCGGGCTCAACGGGTCGGTCGGCGTGCAGGGTGCGGTCCGCAAACAGTACGAGGATGCGAAGCACAAGCGGACCGTGTATTTCGGCGCGGGAAAGATCGTGGTCGACGGCTCGTGGCAAGGCGTGCAATGGTTCGGGCGCGACTCGAAGTCGATGTTCAGGGCCGCTTCGGGAGGGGCCGCCTTGGTCCGGCTCACCGGCGAATTCGACCAGAACCTCAAGACAGGCGAGTATTGGTTCGCCGCCGACCCGAGCCACAAGGATCACTGGCTGACAAGCATGATTACTATTCGCGTGCCCCGACCGCCCGCCGAACGGCCCACGCCCGTCATCGAGCCGCATCAGGTTAAACCTTAGGCTCAGTGCTCCGCCAGACCTTTCTGCATGTTCCTGGGGTCGGTCGCCGCACCGAGCTAAGACTGTGGGGCCAAGGCTGCGACGACTGGTCGCTGTTCCTGGCCGATCCGGCCAAGTACTCGTTCGGGCGATCCGACCGTGAGAGCGTACGGCGCGCCATCGAGCAATCGGAAGAGGCCCTGGGCGAAGGTCGCCACCAGTTCTTCCGGCGCGGCCTTGGGCGAATCAACGCTTGGCGCGCCCTTCCCGAGTTCGCGGGCTCTCGTGTGTATCTGGATATTGAAACCGACGGGGGCCAAGGCGAGTCGTCGATCACGATGATCGGGCTTTACGACGGCCGCGACTTCAAGTGCCTCGTTCAGGGCGAGGATCTGGCGAACTTCCCCGACATCATTTCCCATTACTCGGTGATCGTCACGTTCGCGGGCTGGATGTTCGACCTGCCGGTGCTCGAGCGTGCCTTTGGGGGGCTGCGCTTCGACCAAATCCACGTCGATCTCTGCCCAACGTTGCGGCAAGTGGGACTTCGCGGCGGGCTAAAACGGATCGAGCGCGAGTTGGGAGTGGCGCGCGATGGCGAGGTCGACGGACTCACGGGGCTGGACGCGGTTCGACTATGGCGTCGGTACAAGCGCTTTGACGACGAGGCGGCGTTGCAGCGTCTGATCGCCTACAATCGGGCAGATGTGGTGAACCTTGAGCGACTGTCGCAGATTGCTTACGACCGGCTCAGGCGCCAGACGATGTTGCCCGTGCAGCCAACTCTGTGGTGAGGCGCTAGGCGATCATCCTCGGGCTGAGCTCCTCGAACGCTGCGATCGCGCGGTCGGTCTTGGCGTCGTCGACGTCGGCGTGGAACATGAGGCGCAGTCGGTTGGCCGCAACTGCGGAACACCATATGTCGAACTCGCGAAGAGCCTTCGCCCAATCAGAGGCGGCCTTGTGCGTTACGACGAGGACGATATTGGTTTGCACCCTGTCGAGGTCCACGCTCAAACCAGGCAGCGCCGCAAGCCGCTCTGCGGTTCGCCTGGCCCGGGCATGATCGCCGGCCAGTCGGTCCACCATCCTTTCGAGGCTGACGAGCCCGCAGGCGGCAAGCAGGCCGGATTGGCGCATCCCGCCGCCCAGGCGTTTCCGCCATATACGGGCCTTGTCGATGAACCCGGCGCTTCCGCAGAGCAAGGAGCCGACCGGCGAGCGCAAACCCTTGCTGAGGCAGAAGCTGACCGAATCGACGCTCGCCGCGATCTGCCTCGCCGGTACGCCGAGGGCGACAGAGGCGTTGAACAGGCGCGCGCCGTCTAGGTGGATTTTCAGGCCGTGGCGCTCGGCGATCTGCTGGTAGGCGGTCATGGTGGCAAGAGGAATGATCGTGCCTCCGGCGCGGTTGTGGGTGTTCTCCAGGCAGAGCAGGGACGTGGCCGGGGTGTGCAGGCTCGCCTTTAGCACGTGCCGCTCCACGACGTCCGGGTCCATGACGCCGTGCGTCGACGGCAGCGTCCAGCTCACGACGCCCGAGATCGCCGCCGGCGCGCCCACTTCGTAATACAAGATGTGCGCCTCCTCTTCGATGAGGATCGCGTCCCCGGGCGAGCAGTGCGATGCGAGCGCAACCTGATTGCCCATCGTGCCGCTGGGCACAAAGAGCGCGGCCTCCTTGCCCGTCATCTGCGCCGCAAGCCCCTCCAGGCGCGCGACGGTAGGGTCATCGCCCAACACGTCGTCGCCTAACGGCGCCTCGAGCATCGCCTGGTACATCTCGGGCGTGGGGCGGGTGACGGTGTCGCTGCGGAGATCGACGGCGGCGAGCGCTTCGGGCGGGAATGCGGCTTGGTTCACCCCAGTTCCTTGGCGAAGAACTCGAGCGTAAGCCGCTCGACCTCCGGCCAAGCCTCCATCGAGAAGCCGTGCGCTTCGCCCGGTACTGGCCGCAAGGTGCAACGGGCCCTGTGGGCGGCGTAGGCGCTCGCGAGCAGTTCGCTCTGAGTCAGAGGCACGATGTCGTCGGCATCGCCGTGAAACAGCAGGAGCGGCGCCGCTTGGTTATCCACATGGGCGACCGGGCTTGCGGAGCGGTATCGATCTTCCGCTCCCCCATAGGGCACGCCCATGAACTGCTCGAGGAACGACCAGCTGATCGGGAAATGGCGCTCGGCCGGGCTAGTGACGTCGGTAATAGGGCACAGGCACACGGCGGCGTTCACACGCGAGCCGCCTTCGTCGGTCACCGCGAGCATGGCGGCGAGGTGCCCGCCCGCGCTGCTTCCGAACGCCCCGATCCGGGTCGGGTCGATCCCTAGCTCCTTGGCATGGCCCCGCGCGAAGCGCACGAATGCCTGAACGTCTTCGACCGCGGCGGGAAAGTGATGGAGGGGCGCGAGGCGATACTCGACGCTGGCAGCCGCAAGCCCGCGAGCCGCAAAGACCTGGGCGATCTCGGCCAGGTCGGTTCGCTCGCCCGAAATCCAGCCTCCGCCGTGGATGCAAACGATAAGGGGAACGGCCTCATCCGTCCGCGGTCGCACGAGATCGTATTGAAGCGGCACGCCGCCCGGCTGGGCGTAGACGGAATCGACCTGAAGCATCGGCAAGGCTCATTCTAGCCGAACAGCCGAGAGCACCCGACCCCCGCCCCGCTGACGGGGCGAGGGTCGGGTCGGGGCGGGCTAGCCTCCGAGAAGTCTGGCGACCGCCGCGGTTAGGGTTGTGCCCGAGAGGGTGCCGGCAACGCCGACCCGGACCGGGCCCCCTGCGAGGGCCGCGAAGAACGCGTCTTGAGTGATCACGACGCCGTCGGCCCCCTTGTACACCGTGCTCGAGTTCGTCACCACCGAGAGCGTTTCGCCACTAACGAGCAAGGCGTCCTCCCAGTGGAAGATCGTCGCCGAGAACGTGTGGGCGGTCGAGTCAACGCTGCTCGAAGTGCCTTCCACGAACACGAACCCCGCACCTTCCGCGGTGATCAGCTTCGCGCGGAGCGCGGTGATAGTCTGAGTCGTGGCGTCCCACGTTCCTTGGACGCCGACCGATGCGGCCGCCGCGAGACCGGCGAAGAACGCAGCCTTATCGATGGGCGCTCCGTCCGGTCCGAAGAACTGGGTCGATCCGTTGGTGGCGATATGGATGGTCGAGCCCGCCGCCACGTTGAAGCCTTCGAAGGCGGAAAGGGTCAAATCGAACGTGCCCGCGACCGCGTCCACGTTCGAATCGGTGCCCTTGGCCTCGGCGAGCTCCGTCGATGAACCGAACGGAACCACGATCAGCCGGAGTGCGGTCAAGGTGTTCGATGTGGCGTCGAACGTGCCTTCCGCGCCCACCTTCGCGCCATCCGCGGCGAGGAGCGTGAAGAAGTCGTCGATCCCGATGCTGAGGCCGCATCCTCTGAAGTAGCGGCTAGTCGCGTTGACCACCACGTGGATCGTCGACGCCTCGGGCACGAGGCCTTCGGCCTCGGTCACCGTGATGTCGAACGTGTGGGCGGTGGAATCGATCGCGCTTGGAGTGCCGAACACCTCCGCGCCGCCGTCCTCAGCCTCAACGTTGATGCGGATTCGGGTCGCAACGAACACGTGGTCGGGCGCGGAAAAGGTGCCACTTAACTCGACATGCTCGCCGTTGCCTAGCACCGGGTTGGGGGAGCCGTCGTTGTTGAAGATCGCGGTTTGCGCGTTCGTTTGCACCGCTACCGTCATGCCGTTGCCGAAGGTGAGATTGAATGTCTGGTCGGGGGCCGTTCCAGCGAGGCCGCCGATAGCGCCATGAAGTTCCAGCGGCTCATTTCGGTCGGATTCGCCCAAGTGATCGGTCGCCGCCTCATGGATGACGGCGGTCACGAAGGTGCCGTCGTCGGACCATTGCGACAGGTCGAAGTCGATGCAAAGGTTGTCGGTGCCAGCGCGGAGCGTTCGCGCCGGCGCGAAATCGAAAGTGAGCTCCTTCTCGTTCGTCGCGGGGTCGAAGTCCTTGAACAGGCGGGTGACGCCTGCCGTCGAACCGGTCGGAACTAGAGTCAAAGTCTTGTCTAGCCACACGTTGACGTGGGCCCAGGGGCCCGCGGGCGGCGATATGGCATTGAGGAACGAGAATCGAGCGCCCGAGGCGTCTCGCAGAGTGCGCAAGTCGATCGTGTGGCCGGCAGGATCGTCGTAGGCGGTAAACGATGCGCCGCTTACGGGGTCGAAGGTGACCTTCTTGACCGTCGCCCAAACATGATCGTAGCCGACGTTTAGGTTATCGGTCATGAAGAGGCCTACGACGCTCGCGAGGCCCCCGCCTCCGCCACCGCCGCAGCCGATGGCGATTAGCAGCGCAACGAACGCAACGACGAGGGGGCGAAACAGGGTCTTCATAGCGGTCAGAGTCTCCAGTTGTGGATAGTCCATTTGGATGACGGGGCGACGGCAGGCATTCCTCGCATCGGCAACAAAAAACCTAAGTTTGACGAGGTCGCTCGAGGGTGCTTCATCTCAGTGTATCCGACAAATCCGGCAACTCAACTAGCCGGTCATTTGTGGGGTTCTAGTAGCTTCGCCGCCGTGGGGTATGAGATGTCGCCCGTTTCCAAAAGTGTTCAGCTGATAGCCTCCAGACTGCAAGTCTCGAGGCATGGCAAGTCCGTCGCGGGCATGGCGCATGCCCTTCCCACCCACACGTCGGGACACCAAGGATGGCGTCCCGGTAGAAGACGGCGAGCGAACCCCGATCAAATCGGGGTGAGCGACCCAAAGAAAATGAACTCACCCCCTGCCTCCCTGCACGCCGCTTCGCTCCGGCAGGCGTGACGGCGGGGGTCGCTGAGGCGGCCAGCCGAAGCGGGGGGGTGGTGCTCCACCGAAGGCGGAGGTCGAATCGACTCGTTTACCTCGATACCCAGGTGTGGCCGAGGCATAGGAAGGCACGGGATCGTGTTCGTCCTGCGATAATGCGCAAGCGATGCCTTCGCCCGACCTCAGCGGATTTCTGAAGCTGGCCGCACCGGGACGCCGCGTTCCAGTCTGGCAGGACCTGCTCGCGGACGTCGAGACGCCGCTCCGCGCGTACTGGAAGCTTGCCCACGACACCCCCGCCAGCTTCCTGCTCGAAAGCGTGACGGGGGGCGAGGCGCTCGCCCGATACAGCATCCTCGGCCTGCCGACCGGCGTGGTGCGTCCGGCTGGTGGCGATGACCCGCTTGCGGTGGCGAGGGCGATCTTGGAGGGCTTACGAGCCGACCCAACAGCTGGACTTCCCAAGTTCATCGGAGGAATCGTCGGCATGCTCGGCTACGACCTGGTCCGCCACCTCGAGCGGCTTCCCAATGCGCCACCCGACGATCTCGGGCTCCCAACGGCGGCCTTCATGGTCGTCGACCAAGTAGTCGTCTTCGATCACGCGCGCAACCGCCTGCGCATCATCGCGCTCGCCGAACCAAACGAGCCCGGCTACCGGCAGGCTTGCGAGACGGTGGCCAACATCGTGCGGAGGCTTCAGTCTTCGATGCCCACCCTTCCCGCAGGCGTCTTTCCCGTACACCCAGTGCAGGCCAACCAAGAGCGTGCAACCTTCGAGTCTAGCGTCCGGCGCATCCGAGAATACATCGGGGCAGGCGACGCGTACCAGGTGGTCCCCTCGATCCGGTTCTCCACCCAGGTCGATGCCCACCCGGTGACGGTGTATCGGGCGTTGCGGTCGCTCAACCCCTCGCCCTACATGTTCTTGCTGCGCTTTGGCGACTTCGACCTGGTGGGCGCGTCGCCCGAACTGCTCGTGAGCCTGAACGGCGAGACGGCGCGGGTGAGGCCGATCGCGGGCACTCGCCCGCGGGGCTCGGACGAGGCCGAGGACGCCCGCCTGGCCGCAGAGCTTCTGGCGGACGAAAAGGAGCGGGCTGAGCACACGATGCTCGTCGACCTTGGCCGCAACGATCTTGGACGCGTGAGCGAGTACGGCTCGGTGAAGGTTAACGAGCTCATGGTGATCGAACGCTACAGCCACGTCATGCACATCGTGAGCGACGTGACCGGCCGCCTGCGCCCCGGCCTGGACGGGTTCGATCTGGTTCGGGGCGCGTTCCCCGCCGGCACGGTTAGCGGCGCGCCGAAAGTGCGCGCCATGCAGATCATCGACGAGCTAGAGCCCACCCGGCGAGGGCCGTATGCGGGCGCGGTCGGCTACTTCGGCGCGACCGGCGATCTCGATTTGGCCATCACGATTCGAACCATCCTCATCAAGGATGGCAAAGCTTACGTTCAGGCGGGGGCGGGCATCGTGCACGATTCCGTGCCCGAGCGCGAGTACGACGAGTGCGTCAACAAAGCGCGCGGCTCGCTCGCCGCGATCGAGATGGCCCAGGTGGGCTTGGGCGGCCCGCTTCCCTAGCAGGATGCTTAGCAAGGCGACTTTCGGCGTGCGAATTGCTCCCGCAAGATTGCCCATTGCGGTTGTCGGCTGAAGCACGCCCCGTTACGCCTTGACAATCATTGGGCTCCAGCGGTATCGTCTGATCGCAAGCGTGCATCCGGATCAAGGGCGTTTGCCAAAAGGGGGAAGCTTCGTGAAAGCGTTAAGAAAGGCCGCATGGGCTCTGCTCGCGTTGGGCATGGTGCTGGTGCCGAGCGTAAGGGCAGTGACGGACCCGGGCGGAGGTGAAATGAACTGCAACAACATGGATGCTTCCAAGTACACAAGTTGTGCTGGCTGCACCAATGTTTGCAACGCCTACTGCACCGGGGCTGGCCTGCAATATTGTTTGATGGCCTGCGAGCAATACCCATGGCCTCCCGGCAAGGGTTGCTAACGTCGGCTCTCGAAGCGGCCGTGCGTGAGCGATCGCGCCATTTGGAGCAAGCTGAGAATGACAACTGGTAAGGCCGTTGCGTTGGTGACGGCGGCAGTGGCGATACCCGCCGCCTACTTCCTCCTATCGTACAATCGCAAGCCGGACGAATCCAGGTGGGTGGCCAGGCGATTCGCCCAGAACACGGGGCTCAGCGAGCAGGAGTTCTACGATCTTGATAAGGTCAACGCGAAATTGCGTGCCCACGAGCCCCTGACGGAGCTGGAATGGGCGAGGATCGAGGCGGCATCCAATTCCAAGGCTATGGAGTTTCGCGCCAACTCCCTCGTGGCCCTCGGCGGCGCAGAAAGCACTCCGTACCGAGACCGAGCTCACGCGATTATGCGGCGTTTGGCGCGCGGACCCACCCCCGGCGACCGGTTGCTCGCGCTATCGGTAATGGTCCGGGTCGGTGATCCCGAAACGCTCCGGCTCCTGAAGCAGGCGCGGGCAGATTTGTCTTCCGATTCGTTGGCGGGTCCGAAGGTGGAGGAATTGCTTCGCAAGTACAACGCCGAGGCGCATTGATATCGGCTTCAGCTCTTCGCAGTCTCGGGCTTGTTGGGTGCGCTGGTGCCGGGTTCTATCTGTCGGCTTACCTAGCCTGCACTCATTACCTGCAGATTCCCGTATCGTGCGGAGTCGGAGATTTCTGTGAAAGGGTGCTGAGCAGCCGATGGAGCGAGGTGCGAGGGGCGCCCGTGGCCATGTTCGGCGTCTTGGGCTTCGGGCTTCTCATGGGCCTCGGGGTGTTGATCGCGGCCTTGGAGGGCCGCCACCGCAATCTTGCTCATGACGCCACCGTCGCCTCAGTCAAAGTCGGCCTGCTAATTTCGTCCTCCCTCACTCTACTCAGCATCGTCGCCTTGCGCTCACTGTGCCCGCTATGCCTTGCTGCCCTCGCGTGCATACTGATCTGCTACCTTCTCGCAGGGAAACCTAGCCTGCCGGTCGCGTCCCGCGCCAACGGCTGGTGCGCAATAGCTGCGGCTAGTCTCCTCTCCCTGAGCGGTATTGCTTCTGTGCGGAACTGGGACGTGCTTCGTGCGGTCGCCATGCGCATGCCCGTTTCGTTGGTGCGATTGCAAAGCCTGAGCGGTCCCGAACTGATTGGCAGTCGTCCGATAGCAAGCTCCACTGACGCTAAGAGGATTACGTACGTTGGCTTTTACTTGGTCGGTTGCGGCGGTTGTGCCAAGTCGGTACGCGACGTAAACGCATTGCTGAGGAGTAAGAACGCGAGGTTCGTCATGCGGTTTATTGCGGCCAACGACTCAAGCGATTTTCGTATCGCGGCCGCTATGCAAGGCCTTGGCGGGACCTCAGGTGGCTACCAGCTCGCTCTAAGATATTACGGGCAGGATCGTCTAGGCGACGCAACAGTATTCGGCAACTCAGTGGACGGCCTACGGCTTCGACCCGCATTGGAGAGGAACTATGCCCAGGGAGCTAAGGCGGTTCGTGAGACCGCCTCATTGGCCGGGAAGATCGGTATAAGCGCTCCTCCGGTGGTCATCAGGGTGGTCGAGGGCACCCTTCCCGTGCCAGTTAATCCTATGACACTCAACGATTACGTCATTGGTGACTAGGGGCACGAGAAGGCCGAGCAGGGCTTGAGCCGGTTGGCTTGCCTATCTCTCCGCCTTCGATCCGATCCCCATGTCCGCGAGCGTCTTGTCAAGCACGGATCGATCGTAGCGATCCATCTTCGACGCGCGCTCCTCTTCGAGCCGGGCCTCGTCGGCGCGGCCCAGCTCGGTGAGCAGGCGGTTCAGGAGGCCGTAGTACAGGTGCTTGTCGGGGTCGAGGTCGCTCGCCAGCCGCACCGCCTTGAGCGCGTCGTCGAACCGGCCCACTCGCCAAAATGCTACTGCGGCGCGCTGGAACAAATAGTCGTCGCCGGGCGAGAGCTCGATCGCCGCCCGGAGCGACTCCAAAGCATCCTCGTAGCGACCCATTTCGAGCAACAGGTCGCCGATCCAAAAGTGAACGAACGAATCGTCGGGCTTGACGATCAGCGCGCCCCGCGCCGCCGCGAGCGCCCGCTTGCGCTCGCCCGCCTCGCGGTGCGCATCCGCCAGTTTGATGCGGATGTGCGGATTGGCGGGCTCGAGCCTGACCGCCTCTTCGAGGCGGCTTATCGCCTCTCGAAATTGGCCCGACCGCTTACTGAGATCGGCGAGCCCGACCAAAGGCTCCGCGCCCTGCAACTCCAGTTCCAAAGCCCTAGCGTATTGCCTCTGCGCCTGGTTCTCCATGTCGCCGTATTCGTAAGCCGCGCCCAGGTCGAGTTCGATGGCAGGGTCGTCAATGCCTCGCTGGACGATCGCCTCTCGAAAGTGGCGGATCGCCTCCTCGAAATCTCCCTCCCCGAGCGCGAGGCGGCCCATTTCGAGGCTCTCGTCCGCCGTGCTTCCGATCCTTCCTTTACGGGCCGTCCGTACCGAAGCCAGTTCGGGAGCACAGAGCTCGAAGAGGTCCACGATCTGCTGGTAGGAGGGATTCATCGCTGTAGCTAGCCACGCGTCGCTGTCCTCCGTTCTACGGCTTGCGCGCGGCGACCTCCGAGCTATATTTGGCGTCGCTCCCGACGGGGCGCAGGGTGAGAGTGGCCGGATAGCTCCCACCCGACAGGGGCAAGGTCTGGATGAAGAGGCTCTTGGATGCGTCCGGCTCGAGGTGAACCTTGGCCAGGCGATATTCGCCCTTGGGCTTGAGGATGGGAGTTTGAACAAGGTCGCCGTTGATGAGCACGAGCGCTCCCGAATAGCCTGCCGAAGCCTCGTAGACGAGCTCCACATCCTCGGGCGCCTCGGTCGGATTGACAAGCCGGGCGTGAACGGCATAGAAGACTCCGAAATTGCCCTCGAGATTGTCTCGCCCATCCTTGCGGCGGTTCGGCTGCTGGCCAATCCTCACGAAGGTGTAGGGGCCGCCAACTTCGTACTTGGCCTCGAGATTCTGGAACGGGTTCGGATAGATGAACTCGGTCACCGCTCGCGCCGGACGGTCGTATTCGTTGATTCTCTTCGCGCCGACCTCTCGCCAAGGAGTCGAGCTTTTGATCGCAAGGCCCCAGCGCAAATCGAGCGGAAACGGCTCGCGCACATCCGCGCGCACCAGCACGCTGGACGAGCCGCCTTCAAGCAACTGCAGCATGCAAAGGCCGCTAGTGGTTTGCCCGGGCGAAAGGCTCCGCAATGAGATCGGCAAGGAGGAATGGGGCGGCACGGTCACGATCTCTCCCGACGAGCGGCTCCATGCGCGCAGGAACTGGCTTCCCGCCTCAAGCCCGGCCTGGATGGGATCGCGCCCAGGCTTGCTGTCCCCGGGGATGATCAGAAGCCGCGCGGGTCGTGAATCGGCGTTGACCGCCTGCACCTTGAAAAACGCGACCTCTGGTAGGTCGTTGACATGGTGGTAAAGGAGCCGGATCGGCGTGTTCGGGGCGAGCCTGCTCGCAAAGAGCGGGCCGAACTTGCGGATGTGCTCGGGCGAGTTGCAATACCACAGTTCTTCCTCGCGCCGAACCGGCAGGGCCTCGTTGCGTACGGTCACGAACACCGGGCCTTCGCTGGGGGCGCAGCCTTCGCCCGAGGCTCGAACATGGGCCTGGAACACGCGGTCTTCGCCCGGAGCGAGCGGTTTGGCGCTGGCCTCGACCATCCGAACGTCCGCGCCTAGACCAAGAGTCATCTTGGTGTAGATCGCGCCGGCGATCGCGCCCGCAACGGTCTCCTCCATGGCGGGCGCGCCGCTGACGCTGGCGCTTAGGTGCTGCGGCAGAATTGCGCTGAGGGGCAATGCCTCGACCTTTAGGACGCGAACCTGGTCGGCGAGGCTGACCGTGATCACCGCCTTGCCCGCGCCTTGGGCCATCACGCGGATCGCGCCGCCCTGGCGGCGTGCCTTTACCACCGTCTCATCGGAGCTCTCGATCTGAGCCCATTGCGCGCCCTTGCCGGCGACATACACTTCCTGGGCGCCGCCCACCGCCATGCTGATCGAGCTGTCGCTCAGCCGGAGTGCCCTCGAAGCCATCGCATCGCGAATGCCATGGGCCCACTGCCGCGCAAGCGTCGCGGGCCAGACGCCATAGGGCGAGGCGTCGGCCGGGTAGACCAGCACAAACGGGCGGCCCCGCACTCGAAGGCTCGCGCCCCGGGCGGAAATCGCTCCCCAGTGGCGGCGCAACATCGCGGCGGCATAGCCGATGCGGGCCGAGGGCGATCGCCACCGCTCGTAAGCCGTGAGGCGGAGAACGGGGATTTCGTTCACCAGAAGCACGGGGCCACGAGCCCGCACCGTGCTTGCGAACGCAAACTGCCCCAGCGCGCAGGCGGCGATCGCCGCGCGCGCCGTCCATGTCATGCCTGCCATCGTGACCGCGACCTCAGAAGGTACCCGGCAGCGTCTCGCTCGGGCCGTGGTGGAGAACCCGCCAAGGTAAACTGTCGGTTCCCGCCAACCTCCTATGAACTCCGTGCAAACCATTTCCGGCATCCAAGCCCGCAATTACATCGACGGTCAGTGGGTCGCCTCCGCTCGCCAATTCGAGAGCCTCAACCCGGCCGACACCCGCGAAGTGGTGGGCGTCGCTCCGCTCAGCACCGCCGCCGATGCCGCCCAAGCGGTCGAAGCGGCCAAGCGCGCGTTCGAGACCTGGCGCGAGCAAAGCTGGGTGCGACGGGCCGAAATCATCGACAACTTCGCCCAGCTTATGAAGCGGGACCTCGAGGAGATGAGCCGCCTCGTGACGCGCGAATGCGGCAAGCCGCTCAACGAGGGCCGCGCCGACGTGGTCGAGGCGCTCCACATGGCCCAGTACGTGGCGGGCATGGGGCGGCAGCCGAACGGCTTTGCGGTCAGCAGCGAGATCCCCGCCAAGGACGCGTTCATCCTGCGCAAGCCCAAGGGCGTGATCGTTTGCATCACGCCATGGAACTTCCCTGTCGCGATCCCGCTTTGGGCGATCCTGCCCAGCGTGCTCGCGGGCAACACCGTTGTGTTCAAGCCGAGCGAAGAAACCCCGATCTGCGGGCACAAGCTGATGGAGCTTTTTGCCGAGGCAGGCTTCCCGCCCGGCGTGATCAACATCGTGCACGGAACCGGCGAGGAGGCGGGTGACGCGCTCGTCAAGCATCCGGACGTGGCCGCGATTCTGTTCACCGGCTCGCGCGCGGTGGGAAAGTACATCCAGCAGACCGCCGCCGTCGATCTGTACAAGTTCGTCGCGACCGAGATGGGGGGCAAGAACGCCACCATCGTGCTGGCGGACGCCGATCTCGACATCGCGGTGAACGCGTGCGTGCTGGGCGCGTTTAAGACCAGCGGCCAGCGATGCGTGTCGTCGGGCCGGCTGATCGTGGATCGCAAGATCGAGCCGAAGTTCACCCAAATGTTCCTCGACAAGGCTAGGCGGGTGCGGGTGGGCAACGGGTTGCGCGACGACGTGTTCATGGGGCCGCTCATCAATCAGGACGGCATAGCCAAGTGGAAGCACCACAACGCGCGGGCGACGGAGGAGGGCGGAGAGGTGCTGCTAGATGGCAAGCACCTCACCGACGGCGACTACGCCTATGGCCACTTCGTCGAGCCGTTCGTTTACCGGTTCAAGCAGTACAAGCAGAGCACGTTTTGCCTCCGCGAGGAGGCGTTCAGCCCCCACGTGGCGATCATCGGCGTCGATGGCATGGAGGAGGCGGTGCGGGTTTACAACGACACCGAATACGGCCTCTCGATGGCGGTGATCACCGAGGACTACCGCAAGTGGCGCTGGGTGCGCGACCACGCCGATTACGGGCTGGGCTATGTGAACCTGCCCTCGATCGGGGCGGAGGTGCACCTGCCGTTCGGGGGCGTGAAGTCGAGCGGCAACGGCCACCCCGGCGCGGAGGGCATCATCGACTCGGTAACCCACCGCATCGCGTTCACGGTGAACCACGCGCGCGAGATCGTGATGGCGCAGGGACTGTCGACGAAGGTGTAGGTGGTGCCGGACTACCAACCGCGATGACGGCTCAGCCGGAATTTCCTGTCTATGCCCTGGTCCGCCCAGATCAGTCCAAATGGGTCTGCAGAAGCGTTGACGATCTCGACCTTGCAGTTCAGGAGATCGAAGACGTCGGTTATCGGGTGGTCTACGTCGATGCCTTGTACCGGAGGCTAAAGCAGACGACCGATGGTGCCTTGCTGTGGCCCCTCGAATTGGGCGATCGACAGATTACCGCGAGCGAGCGGGAGGCAGTGGAAACTTGGCGAGAGCTGAAGTCGCCGCGAGCATCTACCCTGCCCCGTTGGTTGTTTGTAGCCTTGCTCACGATCCTCCTACTCCCCTGCAGCGGCCTTATCGCAGTGGGCGTTATTGTTTGGGTCGTTGCCGGGTGGCTTCGCGCGTTTGGGGCAAGAGTGCGCGATAGGCGGCAATCCTAATTCCCCAGCAACGTTCAAGAGGCCTTCGGCCGGCGATGTTCCGCCTGGCGAGCTCGCGCGGCGATCGCAGAGACCGACCCTCCTACCTTCTGCTCAGCGAGCCAGAGGCGGTAGTCGGCCTCCATCCCCAGCCAGACTTCGGCGGAAGTTTGCAGGGCGGCCCCGATCTGGATCGCGGTCTCGGGCGTAATCGCCTTCTTGCCGTTAACGATCTCGTTCACGGCGCCGTAGGGCCTGCCGATGATGAGGGCAAACTCCTCCTGGGTCCAACCTCGCGCCTTGATCTCATGCGCAAGCTCGAATCCAGGGTGCATCACTCTGGCCGGTCTCAATTCATTTTTCATCGGTGATAATCCTCGATCGATTCGATCCACATGACCTCGCTCTCGATTCGAAATAACAGTCGAAACTGCCGGTGTAGCCGCATCGAATAAGTTCCTCGCCGGTCGCCCTTCAGCTTTTCGAAATGGCGGCCCTTCAGCGCTCGCAGATCACGTTCGTCCTTCGCTCGCCGGATGAATCCCATTACGGCGAAGAATTGTGGGACGAGTTCCGCCGGCAGCCGCCGCGCTCTCGGCCCGCTCCCCGTCAGATAGAGTTCCTCCAGGTCGCGGTCCTCAAACTCGAACTCCACGCATCATCTTATCACCTTATCACCTTATAGGTCAATAGGCTTGTTGGTGAGAGGGTTTGCCCGCATCAAAGCAATCTGAGCAAGGCGTGCATAGCCTCGACTGGCGTTGCGGCAGCGACGATCCCGCCGTCCACCCTGCCGCCGCGAGAAAGCGACCAAGTGCCGAGCCCAACCACGGGCTTGCCGAGCTTGAGCGCGAGCGCGATCTCGCTCAGCGTGCCGTATTCACCCCCAACCGCGATCATCCCCGCGCACGCGTGGGCGATCACCGAGTTGCGCGCCTCGCCGAGGCCGGTTGCGATGGGGACTGACACAAACCGGTTGGCATCCGCAGGGTCCTTGCCAGGCAGGAGCCCGACGGTCAGGCCGCCCGCCTCCGAAGCCCCCTGGCACGCCGCCTCCATCACCCCGCCCAGCCCGCCGCATACCACCACCGCCCCCGCCTCGGCGAGCAAACGCCCTACTTCGCCTGCCACGCTGGCTGTGGCCGAATCGCACTTGGCCGCGCCCACCACCGCGATCAAACGCCCCTTCAAGACGACTCCTCGCCCAGCCCCACTAGCTTGCGCAGAACTCCAACCTCGCGTTTGCCGAGCAAGCGGCACGCGCCTGCCTGCAAGCCCCGGGTAGTGAACGGTCCGACCCGAATCCGTTTCAGCGAGCGCACGGACAGCCCAACCGCCTCCGCCATGTTGCGAACTTGCCGGTTACGCCCCTCGTGCAAAACGAACCGAAGCTGCGCCCCCTCCTTGCCAACCCTCAACACGTCGACCCGGGCCGGATGAGTCCGCACCC
>JACOSL010000047.1 GCA_016179045.1 Fimbriimonas ginsengisoli
AGCAGGGCCCTGCGCATCACTCGGCAGGCGGTTTCGACGTCGGGAAGCTCGGGCATCGCTGAATCATACACGGGCAGTGGCGCTAGCGGCGAGAAGACCTGCTTCCCCCTCCCCCTTCCCCCCCACACACCGCGTAGAACGTAGTTTGGGAGCGTGGGTTGATGAGCCGGTTGTCATAATGCCGGATTATCGTTGCAGGCTGCGGCCACTAGGCTATACAGACTGCTCTCCACCCCCTTCACGCGTGCCAAGCGGACTGCCGATAATCCGTTTTATGAGCACAGCGGCTCAGGTGACAGCCGGGGGAAAGGGGAGAGCGACCTTGACGGCGTCTTGGCCTACATCTCAGCGAGGCTAGAGCGGGCGAAAGCCTCGGTCTCGCCCTACTACATCAAGCTCGAAGTAAACGGTCGCGTCCTTTACTGGAACAGGGACACCGGCCAGTATGACGGGGTGGGTATTGACCGCGTTACCGCTTGCGTGGTTTAGGTTTGGGTTTGGGCTTTGGCCCCGGCTTGGGAGTGATCGCCTTCGGCAACTTCGCCTCCTTCGCCCGAGCTTTATCCTCTGGCATCGGCCCTTGCTTCACTTCGAGCTTGCCGCCCTTCCATCGCTGCTGATGCTCCTTTTCGCGTCGCGTGGGATCGTTCGTAATGCCGTCGTGCTTCTTCTCGCCACCTTGCGTGAACCCGTAGAGGTACTTCTCGCCATCGGGGGCTTTGGGAGGCTGCTTGCTAAGCGGCTTCTTGGTCGGTTGCTTCCTGGTGCCTTTGACTGCCATTTCGATGATCTCCTTCCCCTGGGTTGGGGAAGTTCGGATCGGTTCCGATGCGCCCTGAATCCTCCAGCCGAACCGTCCCGTTGTCGGGTCGGCGGCTTCAGATTTAGACCGGGAACGCCGCTGCGGGCGGTCAGCTCTCGGCGACCGCACGACGGTGGGCCCGCGCCAACGGGCCTCCGTCATTTCGTAATGGGCAGATTTCTCTACGCTCCCTTATTATCTGGTTCGCCTTTGGTGGGGTGGGGAGTACATCTTCGTAGGGGTTGCGGCCGCCGCCTCGCGTCTTCTTGGATGCAGACTGCTAGATGGGCTAGAGATGACCGTACCGTTTCAGCCCGAAGCGCAAGGTCGTTTAGTTCGGCTCCCCCCTCCCCCTTCCCCCCCCAACACACCGCGTAGAACGCAGTACGGGAGCAAGGGTTTGATGAGCCGGTTGTCATAATAATGATTATCAGAAGCATCTGAACCCTCGACGACGAGGCCGCAGCCAGTAGGCTTCCTCCAAGAATCTCCGACACCTGCTGAGATTTCGTTCGTATAATAGAAAATCCGGGCCGAGAAGGCTCTTTGGGAGGGATTTATGAGGGCGAAATGGCTTTTTAGCATTGCGGCAGCGTCGATGCTCGCGTCGGTCGCTTTAGCCGACCACTGGACGTTCGAGCTCCTGAGAGGGGGCACGCCGAGGGTTATGGTGCTCGTGGGGATGGACGTGGTGGGGATCGCCTGGGACCACACCTCCATACCGCCGCTTAAAGACCGTAGGGGCAACATCGTGGCCAGGCCGTACGGGATCAGTGTGGACCTATAGCGCGACCCGAACAAGGACGCCGTGCTCGACAAGGCCATGGCGCAGTACTCGGCGAACGGCGTTGTGCTTCACTTGTACAGCGAGAGGAAGGACGCGAGGGGCCAGCCGCAGCTCATCCGCACGATCTGGCTCTCGAACGTGACCATGAAGCGCACCGTCACGACCGGCGATCCCAAGACGGGCGTAGAGGGCTTGTTCCTTAGATTCGATCGCGCCCTGTACGTGAACAACAAGGGCGAGACCTACCAGGACGACAACTCGGGCTCGCACGACCACCGACATTATACGACGCGCGAGTGCGCCAGCCCGATTACTCTCGCGCCTTCTGCCTCGCCTTCCATTGATCGAAGGCGCGGCGGAAACCGATGCTGTTGCGATCGAAGGTGCTGCGGGCGTGGAATGCGATGCCGATCCCCCAGCCGCCGAGCATGTAGGCCGTCCAACCGAGGTTTCCATGGCGCAGCAACTGCTGGCCGACAAAGAACCCGTTGACGATCAGGTACGTGGTGAAGTCGCTGTAGAAACCTCGCCGCTGGACGTTGACGAATTCGCGCATCTCAGCATCGTGGGTTTGACGCAAGGCAAATTGCTGCTCGGCGGCCTCGACCGCCTGGGGGGAGATGCCAAGTTCGGCGGCGGTTTCGATGAGGCGTTCGCGCGACAGGGGGCCCTGGATGCCTTGGTTGGCGGCGGCCAGTTTGAGGATCTGCTCCGCTTCCTCCTCGTTGTAATAGCGATTGGACGCCACGGTGTTCATTTTAGAGCTATCGGGGAGGTCACCTGAGTTGCAGTTGGGTTCATTCCGGTGCCCCGAGAACGTGCTCGGAAATAGCCTGCGCCGAGCTCGTATCGTCGTAGAGCGCGTCCACATTCAGACCGCGCATCGCCTCACGCCGCCGATCCTCGTCCAGCGCCAGTTCGATGTAATCCGCCGCGTCCTTGGCCACCAGCCCGGGCGCGCCCGCCTGGGTTAGGAACGCGAGGCTCATACGACCGCGCATGAATTCCCCCGGCAGGGTTACGGTCGGCGTTCCCATCGTGATCGCGTCGATCGTGGTCACGCCCCCGCTCCAAGCCGGACAATCGAGCGAGGCATCGGCCAATTGCAAAATGCGGAGATAGTCGGGCATGGGCTGGCGAGGCAGGAATAGTACGTTCGAGCAGCGCTTCGCGATGCGCTCCTGGAGCAAGCTGGCGCGGCCCGAGGGCGACGCGCTGAGGAACACGAGCCGCTTCTCGCTCCTTGCCGCGATCTCCTCAAGCAGAAAGTCGTAGACGGGCGTCTGCTTAAGCGGCAATTGGCAGAAAAGCAGGTAGCCGCCTTCGGGCACGCCGAGCTCGGCCGGGGTCTTGGTGGACGGGGTGAGGAGACGCTTTTGGTAGGTCACCCCCGTTCCAGGAAGCCGAACGAGCTTCTCCATGTAGTGCTCGTCGCCGTTGGCGGGCTCCATGAGGTCGGAGGCGAGGTAGTAGTCCATCGTGGGCGATCCGCTAGTCACCGGATGCCCCCACGCCGCATACTGCCTCCTGGCCAGCCTTAACGTGGCAAGCTGGGTAGTGTGGCCGTCCATTCCGATGTCGGTGAAGATCAGGGCGTCGAGATCGAGCGCTCGCACGATGGGCGCGGCTTCGGCCACAGTGAACGGTAGGTGCAGGTAGTGGTCGGCGTGGCGGCGGAAGCACCGGCTCGTGTGGTCTTCGACCTCGGTCAGGTTGATCACATACGTCTCGATGTCGGGCGATAGGTTCATCAGCCAGCCGAGCGCCCATCTCGAGCCGTTGAAGTTCTTGATCCGGTAGCTGATGAAGCCGAGGCGTCTCTTCCCTGGCCTGCGCGCGTTTTCGATCGGCGCGGTGAGGTGCGGATAGGCGCGCGCGGCATGGCGATGGGCGGCGGACATGAACCGCTGCAGGTACGGCTTCACATTGCGCCCGAGATAGGCCAGCGAAAAGCTGTTGAAGTCCTGCAGAAGCTCGAAAGTCTCCGCGGATGGCAGTTTGGCCCCTTCGAAGGTGGTCAGGGCCTCGTCCCAGCGCCGCCACCAAAGGTCGAGCTCTTCTTCGGTGCGGAACTCGCCCGGGATCGAGTGGCGAAAGATGGCTTCAAAGGGGGTGCCGCGAAACCGGTCGAGCCGACGCCAGACTTCCCCCGCGTCACCCGCTTCGCGCAGATCGAGGATCGACTGCTTTGCCGGGTCCCGGTGCAGCGCCTCGACCGGCGGGTTCATCGCCGGATTCTCGTGGGTCCACTCGGAAAGCATTTTCAGCGGCTCGAGATCGGGCTGGTCGGGGTTCGTCAGCAGTTCGAGCACGGCGGGACCGAGCTCGTACAGCCCCGACCGGAGCCCGGCATCGCGGGTGAGGTTTACGACGGGTAGGTTCATCTGGGTCAGGGTCGCCTGCTCTTCCAGCACCCCTTCCGGCACCCCCTTCCCTTCCAGGTAGTAATTTCTGCAGCTCTCGACGCTGGTCGAGTTCAGAGCGCGGCACGAGATCGGGCGCACCGAATATACCGAACAGGCTCCTTCCACGAGAAACGGGCAGGCGCCGCTAGGATGGTTGTCCCGAAGGCTCCAGAATCCTTCGTTCGCTTTCCGGAGGCCCTCCGTTCTCGCCTTGACCGCTTCCCTCTCCGCTTCCGTGAAGTTGTCTCGCACGAACTCCGCGATGAGGTGGATCTCGGGGAACGTGGCCGAGACGACTCGGTGGCAGCAAGAGTCGCACCCCTTGTGGCAGGCGAGGGGCGTCGTAGCCTGGGCATGGATTTTGTCCATCTCCCGGTCGGCCGCGGTGTACAGCCGCTGAGTGACGCGGATTAGTCGGCTCGGGTCGCCGGTTTGGATCGCACCCGCCACCGAATCGCGCGCTAGGTTGACCAGCGATTGTAGGCGGTCGGGCATACGAGCCCTAATTTACATCCCCGGCAGTGTGCAATAGACGACGCGGCGCCAGGAGGGCTTCGGTAGACTCCGGCCATGCAGATCGGAACATCCACCTACCCCGCGCCGATCAACGAGCCTGTGCTCTCCTACGCACCAGGCAGCCACGAGCGAACCAAGCTCAAAGCCACCCTCAAAGACCTCAAGGCGAGCCAGATCGACGTTCCGATGACGATCGGGGGCAAAGAGGTCCAAACCGGCAAGACCGCCGCGATGCGCCCGCCCCACGAGATCGCCCACATCCTGGGCCACTACCACCAGGGCGGCGAGGAGCACGTCCGGATGGCGATCGACGCCGCCCTTGCCGCCAAAGCGGGTTGGGAGTCGATGAGCTGGGAGAGCCGCGCCGCCATTTTCCTCAAGGCGGCCGACCTGTTCGCGGGCAAATACCGCTGGCTCATCAACGGCACCACGATGCTCGGGCAGAGCAAGAACGTGTTCCAAGCCGAGGTCGATGCGGCGTGCGAATTGATAGACTTTCTGCGCTGGAACGTATACTTTTTGGACCAAATCTACCGGCAGCAGCCCATCGCCGCGCCCGGGATGCACAACCGGATGGAGTACCGGGCGCTGGAGGGATTCGTGCTCGCGGTCACCCCGTTCAACTTCACCGCGATCGGCGGCAATTTGCCCACTTCCGCCGCGATGGCGGGAAACGTGGTGGTCTGGAAGTGCGCCCAAACCCAGGTCTATAGCGCCCAGATGACGATGCGCGTGCTGCAAGAGGCGGGTCTGCCCGACGGCGTGATCAACCTGGTGTTCGTGGATGGCGCCACAGTTGGCAAAGTGTGCCTCTCACGCCCCGAACTGGCGGGCGTGCACTTTACGGGTTCGACCGGCGTGTTTCAAGGCATGTGGAAGGCGATCGGCGAGAACATCGCGCGTTATCGCACCTATCCCCGCATCGTGGGCGAAACGGGCGGCAAGGACTTCGTGCTCGCCCATCCAAGCGCCGATCCCGAGGCGTTGGTTGCCGCGCTGCTGAGGGGCGCGTACGAGTTTCAGGGTCAGAAGTGTTCGGCGGCGTCGCGCTGCTATATTCCCAGCAACTTGCTCAAGCGGGTTCGCCAAGGGCTGGCCGACGGCGTCCGATCATTCAAGGTCGGCTCGGTGGAGAACTTCGAAAACTTCGTGAACGCGGTGATCGACGAGCGCAGCTTCGACAGCCTCACCGGCTACCTGACACGGGCCAAGAATGACGCGGACGCCTCGATCTTGGTTGGCGGCGGCGGCGACAAGCGGGTGGGTTACTTCATCGAGCCGACGGTGATCGAAACGAGCAATCCGTGCTACGTCACGATGTGCGAGGAATTGTTCGGCCCGGTGCTCACGATGCACGGCTACGACGAAAAGCGCTTCGACGAGGCCCTCGATCTGGTGGATTCCACCTCGCCTTATGCCTTGACCGGGTCGATCTTCGCCCGCGACCGGGGCGCGGTCGAGCTGGCGACGCGGCGGCTTCGCCATTCGGCGGGCAACTTCTACATCAACGACAAACCGACCGGCGCGGTCGTTGGCCAGCAGCCGTTCGGCGGCGCCCGCGCGAGCGGAACGAACGACAAGGCGGGCTCGATGCTCAACCTCTATCGCTGGCTGAGCGCGCGCACGATCAAGGAGACGTTCAGCCCGACAACCGACTACCGCTACCCCTTCATGCAGGCCGAGTGATTAGCTGACCGGCGGGCGGATCAGTTCGGCGAATGGCACCTTGGGACCACCCTCGAACACGTCGTCCACCGTAACGTCGACCATCGCTCGATACCAAGGCTCCCAGTCGATGGAGCTGCCTTCCCTCATACGTTCCTCCAATTCTCGGGCGGGCAGCTTGCCTTCCACCTGCGCGCGCATGGCTGAATCGCCGAGACGGTCGATCGGGTCGTGCTTAATGTCCGATAGCTCGCGGGTGCGCGAGGCCCCACCGGCCACAAGGGCGGCTAGGATCATGTCGCCTGCGGCGACAGCGACGTGACAGAAGGTGCCGAGCGTGACCTCTCGCGCGGGCAGATAGATGCGGGACTTGGTGGAGCGCCGATTAAGTTCCAGGGCGCACTCCACCGATTCCCGCAGGTTGCCTTGAATCACATTGAGGAGGGCCATGTTCGCGTATAGGGCGATGACACCCCTCGTGTCACCGCCTCGAAGGCGGAAATCGAGGCACAATTGGTACTGTCTCATAGACCCTTCGTAGTCGCCCTGCAGGCAAAGGATGCTGCCGAGGTTCGTATGGATGAAGCCAAAATGAAGCAGGTTTCCGCTTCCCCATGCGGCGCGGGCCAGGGATGAGCTTTCTTCCGGCGTGTGTGCGACCGCGGCCTCGAGCAGCCGCCTAGCTTCGTCGAATTCGCCCTCGGTATAGAGCGCCCAGCCGCCCAGACTCTCCCACCTGCTGCGAAGCTCGGGCTCGTATTCGTCTAGGTGTTCGAGGCCCTCCCGCATGGGCGTCATCGCCCGGCGGTCGCCGCTAAGCAACGCCATGGCCAGGTAGAGGATCTTGACGTGGGCCGTCAGCCAAGGCTCGGTGTCGGGGCTAACGCGACTCAACACCAATTTGGCGAGACGGGCGAATTCGCCGGGCCTCGCGAGACTGTGAAACGCATGCTGCGCCCTGAGGAGGGCCTCTAGCGCAAGCACGCTATGCCTTGGGTCGCCGCACGACCATTCCACCGCAGTTCTGAAGTTTTCGTAGTCGCGTTCGAGCGTATGCGTACTTGCCTCAAGCTCGCCCGCCTTGCTCTGCTCCGCCATTCCCTTCGTCATTTGCAGGTAGTGGAAGGCGTGCCGGTCGCGCATGTCGAGCAAGGCGGGATCGCCTTGCAGCTTTTCGAGAAGGTATTGTCGCGTGCTCTCCAGCAACCTGTAGCGGGAAGACGCCGAATCGAACACCACGAGGGATTTGTCGACGAGGGCGGTGAGCAGATCTAGCGCGCTTTCCCCGTGGCCGCCATCGGATGGGATACACACGGCCTCGGCGCCTTCGAGGTCCCAGTTCCCGCCAAAGACGGATAGGTTAAGCAAGAACCGGCGCTCTTCTTCAGAAAGGAGCTGGACCGACCAATCGATGAGCGCGCCGAGGGTCTGCTGGCGCGAGACGGCGGTGCGACTGCCGCCGGTGAGAAGACGAAACCGGTCGTCGAGGCGACTTTCGATCTGCTGCAGCGACATCGCCCGCGCGCGGGGGGCAGCGAGTTCGATTGCCAGCGGTATGCCATCGAGGCGCGCGCAGATCTTGGCGATGACGGGCGCGTCTTCTTCGCTAAGCGTCACATCCGAGGCGGCCATGGCGAGCCGGTCGAGGAACAGCGCGGTGCCGCCGTAGGCCTCGAGCTCCCTGAGGCTGGGTGAGCGGTCCAGCCCGGGCGATGGCAAAGACGGCACACGGTATGAGGCCTCTCCCCTCACACCGAGGGGTTCGCGGCTCGTGGCGAGTATGGTCACGCTCGGACAGTTGTGCAGAACGTCGTCGACGACCGCGGAGGCGCTCTCGAGCACGTGCTCGCAATTGTCGAGCACGATCAGCAGCCGCTTGCCTGATAGTCGCATCATCAGGCGGTCTCGAGGGGCGCCGCTCGAATCCGGCGCTCGGATGCCAGTGAGCAGCGCCCGCATCACGTCTTCCCTTTCGGCGAGAGCGGCGAGTTCGCAGAACCAGACGCCGTCGGGGAACTCATCGACCTTGTCGGCGGCGAACTGAACGGCGAGGCGAGTCTTGCCGGTTCCTCCCGTGCCGGTGAGGGTGACCAGGCGCGACTTGGCAACGAGCGCGTCGATCTCCCTAAGCTCCTCGTCGCGGCCCACGAAGGAGGTCGTTTGAATCGGAAGGTTGTGGGGAGCGGAGTCGAGGGTTTTGATCGCGGGGAAATCGCCGTCCCCCAGTTGCCAAATCCTCATCGGCTCGAGCAAGTCGCGCAACGTGTGGAATCCGAGGTCCTTCGTGGCAGGAGCGTCCGCCAAGAGCGACCTGGTTGCTTCGCTTGCCAGAACCTGGCCCCCATGCGCGGCGCTCAGCAACCGGGCGATGCGATTGAGCGGTTGGCCGAGATAGTCGTTGCCCGTTGGCTCGATGCTGGCGGTGTGCAGGGCCATTCGGACGCGGAGGGGATCGCCTGCCGCGGCAAGTTGAGTCTGGGCATCGGTCGCGGCACGCGCGGCCGGTTGCGCGTTGGCGAACGAGATGCAGTAGGCGTCGCCCACCGTCTTGAACACCGATCCGCCGGTGCTCGCCGCCACCTGGTCGAGAATCCGGTTGTGGTCGGCGAGCGCCCGCCTCATGCGCTCGGGCTCTCTCTCCCAGCGCGCGCTGCTCCCCTCGATATCGGTGAAGAGGAACGTCACCGTCCCCGATGGCAGCATGAGGCTGAGTATACGGTTTGCCCGACTCAGAGCGCCTTCTCGAACACCTTTTGCTGCTTCTTCAGGCGGTACCCGGCGGACTCATAGAAGGCATGGGCCTCAGTCCGAATCACGTTCGCGCGGACGCGCACCATCCGGAAGCCGCGGTCCCGAGCCCACGTTTCGGCTGCTTGGAGCAATGCGCGACCGACACCCTGGCGGCGGGCCGCCGAGCCGACCACGAGCCCGACGATCTCGACCGGGCACTCGTTCGTGAGAAGGGGTCGCCTACGCTGGATATGTATCCAAGCGACAACTTGGTCATCCCGCGAAGCGACGAATATTCCGTCATCCTCCGAGGCGCAGCAGATGGCCAAGCGCCGCTCCATCTCTCCCCGATCCACCGGATAGCCCAGTTCTCCCGCGAGACGAGCGATGGCGTCTGCGTCGCCAAGGGTGGCCGGGCGCAGGTCGACTGAGGACATGCCTGAGTATGCGCCCCGTCTCGTATGCTGTGGCCATGGAGGCCATCAATCTCACCGACAAGCTCGCGCTAATCCACGAACACTGGAGCCCCAAGATCGTGGCCGAACTGAACGGCCAGCTGGTGAAGCTAGTCAAGTTCAAGGGCGAGTTCCTGTGGCATCACCACGAGCACGAGGACGAGCTGTTCATGGTGGTCGAGGGCAGGATACGCATGGACTTCAGGGACCGGGAGGTATGGGTCGAGCAATGGGAGCTGATCGTGGTCCCACGCGGCGTCGAGCATCGGCCGGTGGCGGAAGAGGAGGCGAGCGTGATGCTCTTCGAACCGGCGACCACGCTCAACACCGGCAATGTTCGGTCCGAGCGGACTCACGAAAAGCTCGAGCGAATCTAGCGGGTGTTGACTCGAAACGCGTTGGTCGGCACCCGGACCGGATTGGGCAGACGCTCCATCATTTCGGTAGCAGTCAGGATTCGGTAGCCCTGATTCTCGATGCCGTCCAATATTTCGGGGAGGGCCTCTGCCGTCTCGGGCGTGTCGTGCAGAAGAACGATCACCCCGTTGTCGAGCTGCTTGAGCACGCGGATCACGATCTCCTCGGGCTTGGCGTGAGCGGCCGTGAAATCCTTGGCCCCAACGTCCCAACTGACGGTCACGTAGCCCTGCGCGAGGGCCTCGCGGATCACTTCGTCGTTGAAACGCATGCCGGGCGGGCGAAACAGATACATTCGCTGGCCGGTCGCTCGGTGAAAGTTGGTCTCGCAGTTCACGATCTCGTTGTGCACCTGGTTTGCGGGCAGGGAGTCCAGGCGGAGGTGGTCCTGCGTGTGGTTCCCTACTTCGTGGCCCTCCTCCAGCATCCGACGAACGAGCTCGGGGTGATCCTTGATGCGCGTGCCGACCAGAAAGAACGTCACCCGAATGTCGTGCTGGGCGAGGATGTCGAGAATCTTCGCGCATGAGGCGGGATGGGGGCCGTCGTCGATCGTCAGGCAGATTTCCCGGTGGTCCCGGTTGCCCCGCTTGAAGACATGGCTCTTGTGCGAGAAGAGGTCGTCGCCACTCATCCGCTCAGCCCAATAGGCGCGGCTGAATACGTTGCGCAGGCCACCCGCCTCTTTTCGCACGATCATGAGACCGGCGCCAAGGCTCAAGAGCAATGCGGCCACGACGCAAGGCCAGACCTTGCGCCGGGCCCTCGTTGGGGTCATCGCGTTAGCCACCGCCATCATGGTTTTATCGGTTCGCGACAGGCGAATCCGCTTATGGCTGCTTCTTGCCTTGGTTGGCCATCTGTTGGCCATACCGACGCATGAACTTCTCCACCCGCCCAGCCGTATCGACTAGCCGTTTCTGGCCCGTGTAGAACGGGTGCGAGAACGCGCTGATGTCCACGTTCACGACCTGGTATTCGACGCCGTCGATCGTTCGCGTGGTGTTGCCCTTGTAGGTGGATACGCCGGTCCACTCATGCGCTCCGTCTACGAACAGCACGGGATAAACCTTCGGGTGGATGCCTTCCTTCATCGCAAAATCCAAACTGAATCGACATTATGGCTGAACTCGGCTGCGAAGAACTAGGGCGCCCCCGCTAGGACCTTGAAGGAAGCCGCTCAAGCCACGTCGAAGATGACGTCTGCTATGTCCCAGAAGATTTCCCGACGACAGTTCGCCGTGCGCGGGGCAGTGGGGATTGCCGCAGTGGCGGCGCCCGGCTTGCTGCTTGCCCAGACCCCACCCAAAGAGCCGCCGCCTCCTGTCTCCGACGCGGAGCTCCAGGCGATCGAGAAGCAATTGGCGAAGCCGCTCACCGAAGAAGCGCGCAAGCTGCTGAAGACGGCGGTAGAGGAAAGCAAGAAGTCGTCGATCAAGCGCAAGAAGACGAGGATTACGGATTCCACCGAGCCTTGCTTCCTGTTCATTCCGCCTCCGCGCGAGCAGGTGCGGCCATGAGCGTGAACCACTACTCGAGCATCAGGGACCTGGGTGCCGCTCTGCGGAGCCGCGCCGTTTCCTCAAAGGAGCTCGCCAGGATGTATCTGGGGCGCCTGGCCTCGCTCGGCAAGGAGCACAACGCAGTCGCCGAGTTAACCGAAGGTCTTGCTATGAAGCAGGCCGAAGCAGCCGACAAGCGCCTTGCCGATGGGCGATCACTAGGGCCGCTCGACGGCATCCCATTTGGCGTCAAGGACCTGCTCGCGACCAAGGGCATCCCTACCCGTTGGGGTTCGCCGGGGCACTTCGACCAGGTCTTCCCCGAAGACGCGACTGCGGTCGCCCGGCTCCAAGATGCAGGCGGAGTACTCGTCGCCAAGCTCGCAATGATCGAGCTTGCGGGCGGCGGCAACTACAACGTGGCCGCCGCGAGCGCAACCGGACCGTGTCTGAGCGCGTTCGACAAGACCCGCTGGGCGGGCGGCTCGAGCTCCGGCTCCGGCGCAGCGACCGCGCTGGGATGCGTGGGATATAGCCTCGGCAGCGAGACGAGCGGCAGCATCACCTGCCCGAGCGCTTTCAACGGCCTCACCGGCTTTCGGGGCACCTACGGCCGGGTTAGTCGGTACGGCGCGATGGCTCTTTGCTGGACGCTCGACAAGATCGGCCCCATGGGCCGCTCGGCGGAGGACGTTGCGACCGTGCTGCAAACGATCGCGGGCCCCGACCCCAAAGATTCGAGCACCCTAACCGAGCCACTCCGGCTGCGCCCTCGTGGCGGCAAGCCGAAGATCGGGCTTCTGAAGGAGGAGTGGGAGAAGAACAAGGCGACGGATTGCAAGAAGGCCTATGACGAGACCCTCAAGGTGCTCCACAAGATGGGCTACGAAACCGTCGACGTCGCCTACCCCGATCTGCCCTACGGCACCGCGATCGGAATCATCGTGGACGCCGAAGGCTCGAGCGCGCACGAGAACTTCATCCGTGGGGATCGCTTCCAGATGCTTGCCGACGTGAACCAAGTCGCGGGCTTTGCCGCCGCGCTCGAGACGCGGGCGGTGGATTACCTTTGGGCGATGCGATTCCGACAGCAGGAAGGCATCCGCGCCAACGAAGTTTGGGCCAAGTGCGACGCGATCTTCACGCCCGTGTTCTATCACGGCGCGCCGTCGGCCTCGGAACCGCTCGACAAGGGCTTCGAGCTGATGGGGGGCGACGACGGGCCCTCCAATCTGCACGGCTGGCCGGCGCTTGCCTTCCCAATCGGATTCGAAGGCGCGTGGCCGCTCGGCGGGCAGATCCTCGCGCCCGTGATGCGGGAAGATAGTTGCTACCGGATCGTTCGCGATTATCAGAGAGAAACCGACTGGCACATGAAGCGGCCCGCGCCATAGGCGCGCTCAGAGCGTAAGCTGAGGGCTCATGCCGCGCCCGATCGTCTACGGAAACGGACGCCTGCTCGTCGCGCTCGACGCGCGCCTGCGCATTCGCGAACTGTTCTATCCTCAGGTCGGCCAGTATGACCACCTTGGTGGCCGGGCGATCCGGATGGGCGCCTGGGCGAATGGGCACTTCTCCTGGCTCGATGCGGACGACTGGACGCGAACGATGGCGTACGAAACCGCCACCCTGTGCGGGGTGCTGAGCGCGGTCGACACGCGCCTGGGGGTTTCGATCGAGTTCCAGGAGGGAGTTCTCCCCGACCGCCCCGCGTTCGTTCGCCTCATGCGGGTTAAGAACCTCACCCACCTGCCCCTCGACGTGCGCCTGTTCTTCAACCACGATCTTGCGATCGCTGAGAGCGACACCGGCCAGACCGCCCTATACCACCCGGAGGCCGACGCGCTCATCCACTACAAGGGCAGCCACGCCTTCCTGTTTGGTGGACGCACCGAATCGCAGCACGCGACGAGCTACCACACCGCGGTGAAGGGCTACGGCGGACAGGACGGCTCGTGGCAGGACGCTGAAGACGGGGTGCTCGATATGAATCCGATCTGCCAAGGCTCGATCGATTCGACCCTTGGCCTGCGGCTAACGCTGAGCCCAGGCGAGCAACAGGAAGCTAGTTACTCGATTGTGGCGGGCGCCTCGATCGTGGAGGTCGTGGCCGATTACGCAAGCTTGCGGCGAAAAAGCCCGTCGATGTGGCTCCGGGGTCTATCTCAGGCGTCTCGCGCTTCGTGCCGATGCTGCGAAGCGTGTCTGAAGGGTCTTCCCCGCCCCGTCGCCGAGTTCTGCGAGCAGAGCCTGCTCATTCTTCTCACCCAGATTGACCACAAGGGCGCGATCCTCGCCGCCAACGACTCGGACATCATGGTCTCGAACCGCGCTCACTACTCCTACGTGTGGCCACGCGACGGCGCCTTGGTCGCCCAGGTGCTCGACCGCTTTGGCCTGCATGGGCACTCGGAACGGTTCTTCGATTACTGCCTGGAGCTTGAGCCCACGGTGGGCGGGCTGTTCTTGCAGAAGTATCAGGTCGATGGGTCGCTTGGGGCGAGCTGGCACCCGTGGGTCGGCGCCGGCGCGCCCGTGCAAGAGGACGAAACCGCGCTGACCTTGTTGGCGCTCCGGGACCACTTGCGCGCCTCCGGCGGATTGGCGGAGGCCCGGACCGAACTGCGCGGCTTCGCCACAACGATGGCCGAGGGCCTGCTCGCCTTCCGTGACCCGACCACAGCTCTTCCCTTGCCCAGTTACGACCTCTGGGAGGAGCGGCGCGGCGTCCACACCTTTACGGTTGCGAGCGTGATCGTCGGCCTTGAGGCGGGCGCGGATCTCTTTGCGGCTTGGACGAACCAGGAATTGGCAAACCGATGTGCTACCGCGGCTCAAGCGATGCGAGAGGCCATGATGGCTCGCCTCTTCGACCCCAAGGAGGCCGCGTTCGTTCGCGGACTGAAGGCGGACGGCACGCCTGATAAAGAGCCCGACGCCTCGACGTTGCTCGTCGGCCTCGTCGGCGCGCTGCCGATGGACCATCCGGCGGTCGCCGCCAACGCGGAATTCGTTCGTCGAAAGCTGGCCGTGCGCACGGAAGTCGGCGGCCTTGCGCGCTATGACGGCGACTGGTATTGGCGTCAGCCCGATTCGCTCTTCATCGATCCCCCGCCCGGCAATCCGTGGATCATCACCACCCTCTGGCTCGCCCAAACCCAGATCACAATCGCCAAGAGGCCCGCCGAATTAGAAGAGCCGCTGGAGACGATTCGATGGGCGATGCGCCTGGCCGGACCCACTGGTGTGTTGCCCGAGCAGGTGCATCCGCTCACGGGCGAGCACCTCAGCGTGAGCCCGCTCACTTGGTCGCACGCGGAGCTTCTGCGCACCGCGATGGATTGGTGCGAGCGGGCCGCCTTGCTCGGCGGAGCGGCAAGCTAGCGGGTACCTTGCCCCCATGCTACGCGTCGACTTCGTAACCCTGTTCCCCGAAATGGTGATCGGTGCGGCATCGCATAGCATCCTGAAACGCGCGGCAGCTAGTGGTCTAGTCGAATTCGCAGCGAGCAACCCCCGCGATTTTACGACCGACCGCCATCGGACGGTGGACGACGCCCCTTATGGCGGAGGCCCGGGGATGGTGATGATGGCAGGGCCATTGGCAGCCGCCCTTGATTCAGTCCTCGGCGATTCCACCGGGGCGGCGGTCGTCTTCCCCGACCCGGTGGCACCCCTCTTCACGCAGACTGATGCCGCGTCTCTGGCTCAATCGCAGCGGATCGTGTTCGTTTGCGGCCACTACGAGGGGATCGACCAACGGGTCCGCGACCTTTACGCCACCCATGCCTTCAGCATCGGGGATTACGTGCTCACCGGCGGCGAACTGCCTGCCCTCGTCATGGCCGATGCCGTGGTGCGGCTGCTTCCCGGTGCGCTCGGCAGCGCCGACAGCCTTGCCGCCGACAGCTACGCCGAGGGCCTGCTTACCGCGCCGCAGTACACCCGCCCCGAGGACTTCCGCGGCTGCGCCGTCCCCGACCTGCTCACTTCAGGCGACCACGAGGCCGTGCGGCGGTGGCGACGTCGGCAGGCCCTTGCCCTAACGCGCCGGTTGCGATCCGACCTATTCGCCCGAGCCCATCTGGAACCCGGCGACCTCGATATGCTATCCTCTTTGACTCGGGCCGACGACTAACCGGCCTGTTTGCCGCGTTTCAACGCGAGAGAAGACCATGTCGAAGTCCGCCATTCTCGATAGCGTCGCGCAGGAGCACCTGAAGACCGACCTTCCCGCCATCGCCCCCGGCGACACCGTCCGCGTGCACGTCAAGGTTCGCGAAGCGGGCAAAGAACGGATACAGATCTTTGAGGGCGTGGTGATCGCGGTCAAGCACGGAGGCATCGCCCAGACCGTCACCCTCCGCAAAGTCAGCAACGCGGTGGGCGTCGAACGTACGTTCCCGATCCATTCGCCGAACGTGGCCAAGTTCGAGGTCGTCCGCAAGGGCAAGGTGCGCCGCGCCAAGCTCTACTTCCTTCGAGAGAAGGTTGGCAAGGAAGCGCGCATCAAAGAGCGCCGCTAAACCGTGCCCTGGCTTTTGGCTCAACTCGACGGCGAAGGCACGCGCAGCCTGATCGACACCGTCGCCCGAACACCGCTGAGCCTGATCGTCGAGTGGGCTTTGCTCTTCTCGGTCGTTCGCGTCGGGCTCTATTTCTATCTGCGGGCGGTGCCTGCGCACCAGCGCGGCGGTCTATTTGCAGCCGGACGATTCCTGAACGAAAGCCTGGATGCGATCGTGTACGCGGCGGTGTTCGTGTTCATGATCATCCGCCCGTTCTTCGTTCAGGCCTTCCAGATTCCCTCCGGCTCGATGGTCTCAACGCTGCTCGTGAATGACTACATCGTGGCGAACAAGCTGATCTACCGCTATACCGATCCCCAGCGCGGCGATATCGTGGTCTTCCGCCCACCCAAGCGTGCCTGCCAGCCCTGGCAGCTGGACGCTCAAGGCGAGGTGAACGTGGACTTCATCAAGCGCTGCATCGGCGTGCCCGGCGACGTGGTTGAGATGCGCGACAACGTGCTCTACCGAAACGGCAAGCCGATCAGCGAAGCCTATCGGCACCTCACGACCGAGGACCCGCCCTTCCAGCAAAACACCTATCGCGAGCTGACTCCCGATGAGGCCAAACTCGAGCCCCGGTTTGATTTCAAGCTCGTGAAGTATAAGGGCGACTACTGGCCGGTCACGATCGAGGGCGGCGAGGTGAATTCCCGGCAGACGGCTAAGGAGTACGTCCCCAAGGATCAGCTTGAGACCGCCGATCTGCTGTCCCTGCCTGCTGCGCCGATCCCGAAGGGCTACTACCTGATGTTTGGCGATAATCGACTGCGCTCGCTCGATGGCCGCTTCTGGGGGCTGGTGCCGCGCGAGAGCATCGTGGGGCGCTCCGAATGTATCTGGTGGCCTCTAGGTCGCTGGAGCATGACGCGCCGCGATGTCGGGATGCCTGCCCGCTAGCTTGCCGGGAGCCGCCCGCCAGTGCTGGACCAGTTCTTGATACGCGTTCCCAACCAATGGTCGGACGAGGGCTCAACGCGACCTCCGCCTTGCGGCGGAGCACCACCATCCGGTTCACTCTGTTCACCGACCCCCGCCGCGTGGCAGGGGTGAATTCATTTTTCATCGGGTCGCTCACCCCGTCCCGGGGCTCGCTCGCCGTCTTCCTTCCGGTCGCCATCCGTGGCACCCCGAATTGACGTAATCGGACGTTGCTGGCACTCTGAGGCAATCGTGCGACCACCGTTCGACCATCGTTCGACAATCACTCGACCACGCTCGACTCAACCTCCGAGGGTGGAGGCATGGCCCTTAGGGTTTCGAAGGCGAAAACCTAAAGTTATTCCACGTTTGCCCGAGGATTTCACATGGAATTGGTCCGTTTTTCGGCGGGCCAGTCTGGTGGAGTTGAAAACGTGAGCTTCCGAATCAACACGAATTTGCAGTCGCTGACCGCCCTGCTCAACCTGAACGAGACCGATTCGGGTCTTCAGAGGAGCATCGAGCGGCTGAGTTCCGGAATGCGCATCAATAGCGCCGCCGACGACCCCGCGGGGCTGATCATCTCAGAGAGCATGCGCAGCAAGATCCAGGGCATCGGCCAAGCCGTGCGCAACTCGCAGGACGCGATCAACATGTCCAAGACCGCAGAGGCGGCCATGAACGAGATTCAGACGCTGCTGAAGAACATCAGCGCCTTGGCGGTTCATGCCGCGAATTCGGCCGTCGTCGACTCCGCCTCTCTCGAAGCAGATCAGACTCAAATCCGCTCCACCCTGCAGTCGATCGACCGCATCGCGAGCCAAACCGAATTCGGCAGCAAGAAGCTGCTCGACGGCAGCGCGGGCGTGGTCGCAAACGTAACCGCGCCTTCCGACCTTTCCTCGATGTTCATCGGGAGCACGTTCGCTTCGGCCACGGTGCAAAGCGGCCCGGTCACCCTGACCTCGGTGACCGCGGGAACCGCCGCATCGATCGCGCTGGCTCAAACCTTCGCCAGCACCACCACTGCTGTCGGCACCGCCGGCTCGTTCGTGATCAACGGCATTTCGTTCACGACCGATGGCACCGATACCCTGCAGAGCCTGGCTTCCAAGATCAATCAGCAGTCCGGCCAGACGGGCGTCACTGCTCAGATCGTCGCCAGTGGGGGCACCTACAGCATTCAGCTCGACCAAACGACGTACGGCTCCCAGTACGGCATCACGTTCGTCGATCCCAGCAACGTGCTCAATACGACCGCCACCGCGAGCGCGGTCGGCACCGATGCGGTGTTCGACGTTTCCGTGACCACCGATCAGGGTGTCAAGACGGTGCCGTTCACTGGCGGACGCGGGCCTCAGGCGTCGGGCTTGCAACTAAGCGATACTTTCGGCAACCGCATCACCCTGACCCCGAACGGCAACACCAGCCTTGGCGTCGCGACCCAGGTCGGCGTGCTCAGCTCGGGTTCGGTTCGGTTCCAGATCGGGGCCGATGCGGACCAGGCCGTTCAATTCTCCATGCCGACCGTGTTTGCGAATCGGCTTGGCACTTCGGTGGTGCCGGGCAAGACTCTGGCCGACATCGATGTGACCACCATTCAGGGTGCGCAGGACGCTATGAAGATCATAGCCGACGCGGTCACACAGGTGGCGCAGTTGCGCGGCGATCTCGGCTCCTTCCAGAAGAACTTCCTCGAATCCAACGTTCGCTCACTCAACGTGGCGAACGAAAACCTAACGGCATCGGAGAGCGACATCCGCGACGTCGACATGGCGGCGGAAATCTCCGACCACACGCGCCTGATGATCCTGCAGCAGAGCGGCATGGCGGTCCTCGCCCAGGCTAACCAGACGCCACAAAACGTATTGCAACTCCTGAAGTAGCGGCCGCTAGAGCCGCCGGCATAGCCCCGAAGCGAAGCCCAACACACCTCCCTCCCTCGTCCCGCTCACCCCGGGGCGGGGGTTTCTTTCTGGTCCGTCCCCCAAAAAGCTTCCCTTGCCGGTATGCCTCCAGACTTGCAGACTGGAGGCTAGTTGCTTCGACGCAGAGCCCGACGCTTACGACGCCATAGCCGAGACCCTCCAGACGGAGCGTCTGGAGGGATGACCTCGATCAAATCAAGGTCGTTCGAGATGCTTGGCTCCCGCCGCCTACTTCTCTTCCTTGAACTCGGCGTCGATGACCTCGCCTTCTTCGCCGCCCCGCGCGCCGGTGGCGGCGGGCTCGCGCTCGCCTTCCGATGCGTCGGCTGCCGCGCTGACGTTCTCGTAGAGCGTCTTCGATAGGGCGTGGCTCTCGGATTCGAGAGCGTTGAACGCAGCCTCGATCTCAGCCTGGTCGTCGCCCGCGACCGCCTTGCGAACCGCCTCGATCTTCTCGGTGACCGACTGCCGGGTGGCCTCATCGACTTTTTCACCCAACTCCCGCAGCATCTTCTCGGTGCTGTACACGAGCTGCTCGGACTTGTTCTTCAGTTCGATGAGTTCCTGCGTGCGGCGGTCCTCGTCGGAGTTCATCTCCGCTTCCTTCACCATCCGCTCGATCTCGTCGCGGTTGAGGTTGCCGCTGCCGGTGATCGTGATGCTCTGCTTGGAGCCGGTCGCCTTCTCTAGCGCGCCGACGTGCAGGATGCCGTTCGCGTCGATGTCGAAGGTGACCTCGATCTGAGGGATGCGCGCGGGCGCGGGGGGAATGCCCGCCAGATGAAACCGGCCCAGGCTCTTGTTGTCGCGCGCCATCGGGCGCTCGCCCTGCAGGATGTGGATCTCCACTTCGGGCTGGTTGTCCTGCGCGGTCGTGTAGACGCGGCTCTTCTTGGTCGGGATGGTCGTGTTGCGCTCGATCAGCTTGTCGAAGATGCCGCCTTGGGTCTCGACGCCCAGGGATAGGGGCGTAACGTCGAGCAAAACGATGTTCTTCACCTCGCCGCCGAGCACGCCCGCTTGGATCGCCGCGCCTACCGCCACCACCTCGTCCGGGTTGACCGAGCGGTTCGGCTCCTTGTCGGTGAGCTTGCGGACAAGCTCTTGCACCATCGGCATGCGCGTCGCGCCGCCAACGAGGATCACCTCGTCCAGGCCGCCCGGCTTCAGCTTCGCGTCGTCGAGCGCTTGGTTGAACGGCTTCTTCACGCGCTCCATCAGGTCGGCGGTAAGTTCCTCGAACTTCGCCCTCGTCAAGTTGTAATCCAGATGTTTGGGCTCGTTGTCGACCGCGGTGATGTAAGGCAGATTGATCTGGGTGCTGACCTGGGTGCTCAGCTCGATCTTCGCGCGCTCGGCAGCCTCGCGCAAACGCTGGAGGGCGGAGCGGTCCTTGGTGAGGTCTATGCCTTGGTCTTTCTTGAACTGGGCCGCAAGCCAGACCACAACCTTTTGGTCGAAGTCGTCGCCCCCGAGATGGCTATCCCCGGCCGTCGCCTTGACTTCGAAGACGCCTTCTCCCACGTCGAGCACAGACACGTCGAACGTGCCGCCGCCGAGGTCGAACACGAGAATCGTCTCGTTCGCCTTCTTGTCGAGCCCGTAGGCAAGCGAGGCGGCGGTTGGCTCGTTGATGATGCGGAGCACCTTGAGGCCGGCGATCTCGCCCGCGTTTTTGGTGGCGGTGCGCTGGCTGTCGTTGAAATATGCGGGAACGGTGATCACGGCCTGCTCCACCGTCTCGCCCAGGTACGCCTCGGCGTCGGTCTTGAGCTTTTGGAGGATCATCGCGCTGATTTCTTCAGGCGTCATGTCCTTGCCCAGCGCAGGCACGTGGGCGACGACCTGGTCGTTCTTCCCCGCCTTAACTTTGTAGCTGACACGGCCCGCCTCGTCCTCGACTTCCTTGAGCTTGTGGCCCATGAAGCGCTTGATCGAGCTGACCGTGTTCTCGGGGTTCACAACCGCTTGGCGCTTGGCGGTAACGCCCACCATGCGCTCGCCGTTCGGCTTGAACGCCACCACGCTGGGGCACGTGCGCGAGCCTTCGGCGGTGGCAATAACCACCGGCTCGCCCCCCTCCATGACCGCGACCACCGAGTTGGTGGTTCCAAGATCGATTCCTACCGTTTTTCCCATGTGTTTGTTTCGCCTATGACTGTCCTAGCGACAGGACACTTGAGTCTTATACACTCAATATCGGATCAACGTGGATGATACCCGATGGGTTCCAAGTCTGGGCCTAACAGGTCCTGGCCTTGAGTTCGACCCCGATGAACGTGCCGGGTTTTGCGGTCTGCTTCGCAACAACCGGGGCTTTGGCCCGAAACCGGCGTTATCCTGATGTTGCGCAGGGTCGCCGCGGCTCTCGCTTAGGACTTGGAATGTCGCTGATCAGCAGATGCCTCCCCACTCGAGCCCTCGGGTTATTGATGGCGATCGGCTTTGCGGACCTGCTTGCCACCTCGCTTCTCTACTCGTCGGGGCTTATCGACGAACTGAACCCGCTCATGCGTCCGGTCTTGCACCACAGCCTGTGGGCGTTCGGCTTTCTGAAAGGGGGAACGCTTCTCCTGGGTTGGTGGGCTCTTGCAAACTATGCCCGGTCGGACCGCTCCTTCGTCCGCCGGATTTGCCTCTTCGGCAGCGTCGCCTACGTGATCATTTGGGTTGGCTGGCTGATCGTGGGCCGCTAAGCCGTCGGAAGCGTCGCCGCAATCAAGTGCGCCCCCGCCGTTTTGGGTGTCGCGCCACTGGTCTCAGCCTCCACCACCGCCTTTAGCGCGGTCAGGGCGACTTCGATCTGGCTCTCGTCCGGCTCGTTCGTCGTTATGAGCTGGGTCTTGAGGCCGGGCCAGAAGAGCGCCATCACCAACTCGCTCCTTCTGAACTTGCCCGCCAGGCGAATGAGCTCGTAGGACGCGCCCGCGATGAGGGGCAGGATGAGCAGTTCCAAAAAGAAGCGCACGGTTGCAGCCAGGAAGATTCTGCCCTCGAGCGCGGGGAACGGGTAGCGCGGCACGAAGGTGAACAGCAAGAGGCTCACAAGCAGCACCACGATTGCGAAACTGGTGCCGCATCGCGGGTGCAGCCTGGTTTGGGCTTTGCAGTTTTCTAGAGTCAACTCCTGCTCTGCCTCGAGGGTGTTGATCGCCTTGTGCTCCGCGCCGTGGTACATGAACATGCGCGCGACCTCGGGCATCCGGCTGATCCCCCAGAGGTAGCCGATGAAGAACGTGATCTTGATCACCTCGGTGACAAGATTCTTCTCCAGCGAGCTGCGCACGCCCCATCGGGTGAGCTGCTCGGCAAGCACGTTGGGCAGGTAGAGAAACAGCCCGAGGCCGATCGCGAGGCCTGCCACGAGCGCAAAGCCCACCGCCACGTCCTGTACCCGCTCGCTGGGCATCTCCTGGCTTGGAGGGGGCGCCTCGCCGTCCGCCGGCGCCGGCTGATACTTCGGGTCTAGCTGCACGTTCGAGGCGAACTTGAGGGCTTTGTAGCCGAGGGCGAGCGAATCGACGAGGGCGAGGCTGCCCCGCAGAAACGGAAGCTTGAGCCATTTCTGCCTGCCAACCCATGTCTTCTCGAGCGCCTCGCTGACGAGCACGATCTGCCCGTTCGGCGCTCGGCACGCGATCGCGAAATGCCGCGGCGAGCGCATCATAACGCCCTCCACGATCGCTTGTCCGCCGTATTGGAGGTATTCGGCTTGCGGCATTCGGAGGCTCAAGTGTACCGGCAGGGCGCCTATGCGCCGGGGTCTTCGATCGCCGCCGGCTTGCCGCGCTTGCCCCAGAACCAGCCTTCGCGCAACGCTATCTGGGCGGCGGTCGCATCCGGTAGCGGCTCGACCGCCTTGCGCTTCACGTTCGTGGCCTTCGGCGTGACGTCGACGTCCAGGCTATCCTTGGCCGCGCCGGGCGAGCCGTCCTTCGGGCGAAGAACCTTTAGCGAGATCGCCACCCCGTCCTTCGCGCGCTTGGCGGCCGCATCCATCAGCTTCTGAATCACGCCCGCAGGCTTGGACGAGAGCCCCGCATCCCCAATCTGAACGACCACGTCGCCAACCTTCAGGGGCGAGCCTTCGTTGACCTTGGTAACCCGCGCCCCGCCGACCGAGCGGCCCGCCTGCCAGGTGAAGCCCAGGTCCACCTTCGCCTCATCGCGTTCCACGATTCGGAGCCCAACCTTGGCGAGTTCCTCTTCCACCGGCAGCTCGCCTGGCTTCATCACCCACTGGTCGAACAGCGGCCCTAGCGCGGGCCCGCCGAAGCGGATGCACAGCTTCTTGATCTCATCCTCTTCAAAGCCGGGCCGGTCGTTTCGGCACTCGGCCCAAAGGGCGTGCTCGACGTCGTCTAGCGACTGCTTGCCGCCCGTCTGGCTGCGGATTTCGATGTCGAGGATCATCCCGAGCAGCCAGCCCGTGTCGTAGTAGCTGACTTTCAGGCCCTGGCTGTTGCCCTTGCCGTTCTCAGCCTCGCGAACGCGAAAACTAGAGTCGTAGGGGCTGATCTCCAGCCGACCCGCGTTCTTGCGCACGCCATCGAGGTTGCTCAGGATGTCCTTGTAGAGGTGGCCGTCGTCCCACCAGCCGTAGCGGTGGAGCAGAGAGTGGGAATAGTAGTCGGTGACGCCCTCGAGCCACCAAAGCGCGCCCGTGGTCGGCAGCTGCATGTAATCGAAGGGGCCGAGCGGCTTGGAGCGAATTCGCTTGACATTCCAGAGGTGGAAGAACTCATGAGATAGCACACCCACCGTGCCTGGGCCGACCCCGCTCGATAGCCCGATCTGGGTGCTGCTGAGATGCTCAAGGCCACCCGCTCGATCGGCCCGGTCTCCCACGTTGAAGTGCCAAACATATTTGCTGTAAGGCGTAACTCCAAAGAAGTCGCCTTGCATCTGGCTGATAAAGGAACAAGCCTTGATCAGGCGCGCTCGGTCCACATCCGATTTTGCCTCGCCACGAAGAGCGATCGTGTGGTCTCGTCCGGCGACGGTGTAATGGTCTTCGTAGAAATCGCCGACCGTCACCGGATTGTCGGCGAGCACGTCGTACGTCTTCGCGGCGTACCAATGCGCCGTGGTGACGCCGTCGTTCGAGTGTTGCCCCCGTGGGGGCTTCGCTTCATCGAGCCCGACCGCGATGCGCCAGTCGTGAGGAGTTTCCAGATCGAGCCAGCAGCGCTCATCCTTACGGCCCACCAGGTAGAGGTACGCGCCAGGTCCGCCGTAGTGCATCGTGCCGCCGCCAGTCTCAACCGACACCTCATAGGTTGCGGTGAACCGTTCGCTGGAGGCGTTCGCAATGCGCCATGTGAAGCCGTTTGGCTGGGTCGGCTTGATGGTCAATCCATGCTCGTCCGTGATCTTGAGGTTCTTGATCCCGCCCGACAGGTTCTGGAGGATGTAAGCTCCCGGCGCCCAGTTGGGAATTTGGAGATCGGTGTCGAACTCCGTCCTCGCGAAGCTCATCTCGATGCCGATGGTCTTCGAGTCGAACTTTGGCGTCACGCGGTAAATGACATCGGCGCTTGCGAGCCGGATCCCAAGCAGGCACAAGAAAGCGGCAACCGAACGGGCTCGACGCAACATAGAGGGTGGGTTCATAGTGGTATGGATCCGAGTGCCCGCGTCGGGCCGTCTCGCGCTACTTCCCGCTATTATTCCCGAGTCCGAGCGAGGCGCGCGCCTTGGCGCGACGATCGCGGCTGGCCTCGTCTTCGAAGCGGGTCACCGCGTTGCCACCTTCCCTCTCGTCGAGACTTTTGTCAACTTGGGCGCCCGGCTCATCCGGTGCGGCAGGCGGCTTGTCCGCGTCGGCGACTTTCTTTGTCGGTTCGGGCGAAGTGGACGTGTCAGACGGTTGACAGCCAACGATCACGCCGAGGGTCCCCAGGGCCAAAAGCCAAATCAATAGGTTGCGACTCATGTTTGGATTGTAACAAAACCGGGGGGCTGCCCGTTGGGTATCAGCGTCGGACTATTCTGCCGTGTGCCCAGCACGACGCAGATGCGGATCATGCGCGTGCGCGCACGTGGCCGGTTTCGATGGGCAGCCCAAGAAGCTCGTATTCCCAGAAGCCATCGGTCATGTTCACAAGCGCGGGGTGGCCGAGCTTGCGCAAGAGGGTGTACGCGGTCACGGAGCGGCTGCCGCCGCGGCAATGGAGGATGACGGGCTTTCCAGAGGGGACTTCCGCACGCCGCCCAGCCAGGTAGCCGAGTGGAATGTGGCTCGCACCTGGAATGTGCCCTTCCGTGAACTCGCCCGCGCCACGCACATCAAGGATTTCCGCCTCCCGCTTCGCGAATCGGCCGTAGGCATCGGAAGCATTCACCTGCTCGATCGTCTCGACGAGGCCTTCTTTCCTCGCCTCTTCGATCGCATCCGGCGCGAACCAGCCTTCGACGTCATCGAGGCCGATGAGGGCCATGCGCTTGGCAGCCAACCCCGCCTCTGCTTCGTCTTGTGCGATCAGATAGCTGGGCTGGTCGTAAGGGGCGAGCCAGCCCGCCCACGTCGTGAAGCTCTCTTTGAGCGAAATCGCCAACGTGCCGAGCACGAAGCCCGAGGCTACTTCGTCGACCGCTCTCGCATCGATCACGGTCTGGCTCCCGGCGAGCAGCTCGGCGAGGCGCGATGGTTTCAGGCGCTCTGGCGTGCGAAAGCCGCCAAGGATGGGCGGGCCCATCTTGTTGAGCCGCTTCATTTCCTTGAAGTAAGAGGGGGGCTCCGGCTGGCCCGCGAGCACCTCGGCGGCAAACGCTTCTTCGGTCTCGCAGCGCAAGGCCCAGTTGGTCGACTTTTCGTAGCCGAGGGAGGAGACGGGCAGGGAGCTGAGATTTTTGCCGCACGCTGAGCCCGCTCCGTGCGATGGCCACAGCATCAGCGAATCGGACAATGTCTTGAACTTGGCGAGCGACCGATACAGCGTGCGCGCGCCTGCTTCCATCGTGCCCTCGAAGCCCGCGGCGCGCTCGAGCAGGTCGGGCCGGCCCACGTCGCCAATGAATATGAAATCGCCGGTGAACGCGGCCATCGGCGAAGCCGAAGCAGCTTCGTCGGTCAAGAGGAACGCAATGTGTTCGGGAGTGTGGCCCGGGGTCTTCAGTACGTCGAGGCGGACGGCCCCGGCGCGGATGTCACCCCCCTCTCGCACGAGGGTGACGTTTGGTTCAGCCGCATAACCGTATTTCCAATCCTCGTCGCCTTCGTCCGAGAGGTAAAGTCGCGCCTCGGTGCGCTTCGCAAGTTCCCTACTGCCTGACACGAAGTCGGCGTGGATGTGGGTTTCGGTGACCCCGACGATGCGCAGCCCCTCGTCTTCGGCAAGCCGCAGGTATTGCTCGACGTCCCGATTGGGGTCGATCACGATCGCCTCGCCCGCTTTCTCACAACCGACCAAGAAGCTGGCCTGGGCCAAACCCTCGTCGTACAGCCTCTTCAAAACCATCCTGCGATAGTGTATCAGAGGGCGAGGCTGGGGGTACATTTGAGTTCAGGCCAAGCCCGCGGAGTCGGCCGTCGAGGGGGATCATGTTCATTGCAACCGTCCTAAGTGCGCATCTGCTGGTGGGGTCGGCCACGGCCTTGGCCACGGAGGATAAGGAGCGGCTATTCAGCGGAGTTACCGCCCACCACCGCAAGATCAAGACCGCTTCCCCGCTTGCCCAGCGCTATTTCGACCAGGGACTGAACTTCATGTTCGGCTTCAACCACAACGAGGCGATCCGGTCGTTCACCCAAGCCGCCAAGATCGACCCCAACTGCGCCATGGCCTGGTACGGCATCGCGCTCGCCAACGGGCCCCACATCAACCTCCCCATCGTCGATCCTGCCCACGCGAAAGCGGCTTGGGATGCGGAACTCAAGGCGAAGAGTCTGGCCCCGAGGGCCACGCCGGTCGAGCGAGCGCTTATCGAGGCGCTCGCCCCACGCTACGCGAATCCGCAACCCGAAGACAGGGCGCCGCTGGATAAGGCCTATGCAAACTCCATGCGCAAGGTCTGGAAGGCCTATCCGAAGGACACGGACGTGGGCGCCTTGTTCGCCGAGGCCCTAATGGACCTTCGGCCTTGGGACCTCTGGAGCCTAGACGGCAAGCCGCGGGACATCACGCCCGAAGCGGTTCAGACACTCGAGCGCGTCTTGAAGCTCGATCGCATGCACCCCCAGGCGATCCACCTCTACATCCATGCGATGGAGGCATCGCCTCATCCGGAAAAGGCGCTTGCACCCGCCGACCGCCTGCGTGATCTCGAGCCGGGCCTTGGGCATCTGGTCCACATGCCTTCCCACATCGACATTCGCGTGGGGCATTGGAAGCAGGCCGAAGTTGCCAACGAGAAGGCGATCGCGGCAGACGCCGCCTATCGCAAGATCAATCCGAAGCAGGACTTCTACCGCATCTACATAACTCACAACTATCACATGCTCACGCTTGCCGCGATGATGCGAGGCGAGGGCGCGCGGGCGATTCGCACGATGGATAAGGGCGTCGCGATAATCCCCGCGCAATGGGCTAAGGACAACGCGATGTTCGTCGACGGCTTCCTGGTGATGCCGCTCGAAGTGCGGAAGCGCTTTGGCAAGTGGCAGGAGATTCTCGCCGCGCCCGAGTTTCCCGAGTGGTTCCCGCTCGCTCGGACCTTGCGCCATGCGGATAGGGGTGTCGCCTTCGCCGCCCTCGGCAAGAGCGAACTGGCCCGAGCCGAGCAAGAGGCGTTCGAGGCAGGTCGAAAGGCCACGCCGGCCACCGCGACCTTCGGAAACAACTCCGCCGCGAAGGTGCTTTCAGTTGCCGCGAGCCTGCTCGAAGGCGAGATTCTGCTCGCCGAGCACAAGACGGACGGCGCGATCAAGGCCTTGCAAGAGGCGGTGGCTGCCGAGGATCAGCTCACCTACGACGAGCCGCCCGACTGGCTCCAGCCCACCCGGCATACGCTCGGCGCCGTGCTCGTGGATTCGGGTCGATACGCCGAGGCGATCAAGGTGTACAAGGACGATCTCAAGGTGCACCCCAACAACGGCTGGGCTTACTTCGGGCTGGCGCAAGCCTACGAGGGCTGGCGCAAGCCGGCGGATGCCAAACGCTACCGCGCAATGTTCAAGCAAACCTGGCGGGACGCCGACACGAAGATCGGCTCATCCTGTCTTTGCTTGCCCGGCAAGGGCTAGAGGGATAAGCACGGCCTAAGCATAGCGGAGGGCCGGTGTCAGCGCCGGTAACCTCGCCGAATGCGAGTCCTGATCATCGGCGGCACCCGCTTTGTCGGGCGCGTCATTGCCGAAGAGGCTTTTCGTCGAGGCCACGAACTGACCATCTTCCATCGCGGCAACACGAACCAAGGGCTTTTTCCCGCCGCGCGAGAAGTGCTCGGGGATCGCGAGCATGACTTGCACCTGATCTCCGATCAGCGTTTCGACGCGGTGCTCGACACCTCCGGCTACGTCCCCCGCATTGTCAGGCTCTCGTGCGAGGCGTTGACGTCTGCGAGCAGTCTGTACGTCTTCGTTTCGACCATCTCGGTGTACCCGGACGGCACCCAGGCCCCGAAGGAGGACAGCCCGCTTCAAGCCCTTGCCGATCCAACCGTGGAGCAAGTGAATGCCAACACCTATGGGGGCCTCAAGGCGCTGTGCGAGCAAGAGGTGCTCATCTCATTTGCTAATCGTGCCCTCATCCTGCGGCCGGGGCTGATTATCGGGCCGTGGGACCACACCGACCGCTTCACCTATTGGGCCGCTCGCGCGGCGAGAGGCGGGCGCTTCCCCGTTCCCACGGAGGGCGGCCAGCCGCTGCAACTGATCGATGCGCGCGATCAGGCGGCCTTCGCTCTTGACCAAGTTGAAGCCCTTCGGGCAGGCATCGTGAACGTGGCCGCTCCGCCGGAGCCCTACCGTTTCGACGAGGTACTGCGGACCTGCGCGAGGGTGGCGGATTCGGAGATCGAACCTGTGTTCCTGCCCGAGGCGGCGCGGAACGCGCCTCTGTGCGTCGATGAAGGCGACTATGGCCTGATGCACGCTGACACCTCTCTAGCTCGCGCGCGCGGCCTTCGGTCCAGACCGCTTGCGGACACCGTGGGCGACCTCCTGGCGTGGGATCGCGAGCGCGGCAATCCCGTCCTGGGTACGGGGCTCACCTCCGAGGAGGAGGAAGAACTGCTCGCCTTGCGAGCCTAAAATGACGCCGCCCCCGGCCCCAAGGACGAAGGCGGCGTCACAAGTTGCCCAGATGAGGCTAGCCTCCGTCCACCGCCTTCCAATACTGGATCGAGTTGAACTTGGAGTAATCCAGCCGCGTACCGCCGTTCATGGGCTGTCCGTTGATAGTGGTCGCGCCATAGGCGTGCACCGTGTGCACGTAGGGCCCGTAGCCGCCGGGGTACCAGAACACGCCCGCGCCGCTGTCGCCGCCGAAGGTGTCGATCTGATAGAACGTGCGGTACGAGGTCTCGTATTGCACGTAGCCCCAGTGGTAATACAGGTCTCCGCCGTAGTCGCGGTCGGCGGGATATCCGCCGATGTAGCTCCACGCCCACATTAGATCATCCCAATAGCCGTAGCCTTGCCAACCGACTGTGTCGCCGATGCGGCGGTCGAGCGTGATGAGGCTAAAGTCATGGTCGGGGCTGCCATACACGGTCCAGCCCGTGTACGTGCGGAAGTAGCTGGCCCACGCCGACCCATACGGCTTATACCAGCCGTAGTCGAAGGCGGGGATGACTTCCATCCATTGCGCCCAGCCGCCGTCGGCGGCCGAGTAAACGCAGTGGCCGGCGGTCAGAGCGTGCATTGGTCCGACCATGACCGCCGAACCGACATACTGCGCACCATTGGGGAACTGCATGCGCACCTTGCACATCGTGCGCCAAGGGTAGCCGTAGGTTGGCGTGACACGCACGCGGTCGTCGGTGCCGATGACGCTCCCAAACAGGCCGCCCGGCTCATAGGTTGTGAACGTCGCCGCCGCAAGCAGCAGATCGCTCGGATCGTCGGCCGCCGTCCCGTGAGAGGCGGAAGCCTCTAAGAGCCCTGTGTCGAATATGCTCGCATGCCCAGGAGGCGTTTGCTTCGGCGGCTGGTTTACGTTGTCGTATCCATGCACACCCTCGTGCTGATCCTTGTCCTTCCCCGGGCGGTCTGTGCCCGACGGTCCGGGCTTCTTGTCCTTCTTCGAGCCCACGTCGAACTCGTGTTCCTTGGTCGTGTCCTTGTTGTTGCCGACCGAGTTCTCGTTCGGACCTTTCGACTTCTCGGGAATGTGCGGCTTTCGATAGTCGCTCGGGTTGCCCTTGGCAAGTGGGTCGTCCTTATCCAAGGCGTGAGTGAGCGGATGCTGTGCACCCTTCCCGAACTTCGTGCTTTGTTCCTGCCCGCGCGCGCTCTGTGCCTGCGCGGAGGCATTCACCATCGCTAGCGCGACGATAGCCGCCGCGACCCATAAACAATGCTTCATCCTCATTTTGAGTACCTCTCCCAAATCGCCCCCGGGAAAAGAAACCCCTGCCAGGGCTGCTTGATAACAGTATAACGACAGTAGCCCGCGTTAATTACGGGGACTTCTCCAGAGCGCAGCGGGCTGTCGGACGCGGCGTTTAGTCGGCGGGCTTGAGCTTGTAGGTCGCGGACGCCGTCTTGCCCGCAACGATCTCGATCGTCTGTTCCGACTTGGCGTAACCTCTCGCAGCGACCTCCATCGTGTAAGTGCCGACGGGAAGTCCTCCCCAGCGCAACTCTCCCTTCGTGTTGCTGATCGGAGCCAGATCGGGAACGGGGTCCTTGGCGGTCGTGCTCCTAACGAGCATGAGGGCATCGGCGATCGGCTTGCCGTCGAGGGCTTGGATCGTGGCGAACAGGTTGCCTCGTTCCGCCGGGGCAATCGGTGCGGTTTCGCCGGCCGAGCATGCGCCAAGGAGGCCGGCCGCAGCTAACAAGCCGAGCCCCACGGGCGCCGCCGCCCGCCAAAGCACGAGGAAACCAACCAACAAAATGCGAGTGAGCATGTTCTTTGACCTCCCCCTTTACGACGGTGGCGCAAATGCGGCCCGTTACCGGCGGCGCCCCATCACGGCCGATAAGTTAGCGAAACGACCCTCGACGGGGGCGAGGAGAGCCCTTCCAGGAACGCGCGTACCCGATACTTGTAAGTCTGTCCCCGAACGACCGTCCGGTCCATTAGCGGCGACGTCGCCGGGCCGAGAACTTGGATGAAATCGGTATCCACTCCCGCGACGGTCTGCGCACGTTCCAGAACGAGCTGCCCGATCGCCGCGCCCCGCAGGGTGATCGTGACCCCAACGGCGGAGGCCACGGGATCGGCGATGTCGGGAGCCGGAATCGACCCCCGGCGAGTGGCGACATCTAGATAAGCGGACTCGCCCGACTGGAGCCCCGTGCTGTTAACCGCGATGATACGGTAGGCGTAGTGTTTGAAGGCTTCAGAGGATGAATCCAGAATGTGCGTGAAGCCCTCCGAGGCCACGAGGGTGATGCTCGCATCCGGGATTGCTTGGAACGTGGAAAGGGTCTCAAACATTCTCGCGCGGTCGGCGATGCTGACGACCGAGATGGGTGAAAGCTTGGCGGCGGTCGTTGCCACCTGGGTTGGGGCGGTCACGCGAGCCGCTACCGATGGGGTTCGGGTCGGGGTGGCGACGACGGCGGCATGGGTTATCGAAACTGGGGCCAGCGCGGCCCTGCGGAACTTGATATTCGGCGCTTTGCGCTCCGGTTCGGGCAGCGTCTTGCGCATCACGATGTACTTGGTGACCTCTTCCGCGTCCGGGCTTGCGAGGGCGGTTAGCAGAACCTGGTCCGGTTGATCGGGGTTGGGAGACGCAGTCAAGAGCATAGGCGTGCTTGGGGCGAGCGTGGGTTTCATGTGCACGCGCACCTTGGCGGGCTCGCTCTCGACCCCCCACTGGTTCTTGGCAACGAGAAGGAAATCCACGTCCATCCCCACCGCCGAGGCTAGGAATCCATCTTTCAGCGTCGACCCGGTCGTCTCGCCTACTAGAATTGGGGGCGCAGGCAAAGCAAGCCTTATCGCTGCCTCTCGCACCTTTAGCGAAGTCATCGATGAGATTCGCGACTGAAGGCTCAGCGCTCCGATCTTCTGCACGCCCGAAAGGGCGGGGGAGGTCGGCAGGGCGGGAGCATGCGTAATTGCAGCGGCACCTCCGGCGCGTACGGCGGTCGGGGCAGGCGAAACGCCAAGGGAGGTTTGCATCAGCTTTACCGAGCCGGGCAACGTCAGCGACTTCTGCACCGTCTTTAGCAGCCGAGACGAGGAGCTTGCCGGCTGCACGCGATAGAGCCGATAGGAGAACGGCGCCCCGGGCCCGCTACTCGCTTGCCATCCGACTACCGCGTTGCTGGCGTAGTCGGGCTTCTTGAGTCCGGCGAGCGAAACGGTGGAGACCTTCAACCTTTGCAACGCTCCCGTGGTGGTGATCTTTTGGGCCGAAGAAGCCCCCGCGGTCGACGCGTGAAGTTCGTCAATCGGCAGCGCCTCGGCCGAGGGCTTTAGCATCACCGCGTTGTGTTCGTAAAGACGACCGAGGTGGCGGACAGCACGAAGGAAGGGCTTGCGGAGGAATTCGAATGAGCCGGTGACCCCGCCCGGAGCAGGCGGTGGAGTTAGATACGGCACGCCAATAGGCTCCGAGGCATGGGCCTCGGAATCGCGGAGGTTTCGCGGGAAGACTGCGGTGACCAGATACCGGTAGGTGTGATCCGCTGGGGCCGCCGCATCGACCATCGACTGGTACGGAGTGAGCCCTAGCGTGGCCACTGTGGCGCGTTTCACTTGTGTCACCGCAACGGGCTGTCGAACGGCGGAAATGCCCTGCATCGCGAGCAGCCCGGCCAGCGGACGCCCCCGCCTCTCGGCGACGATCCGCTCGCCGTCGATCGGGTCGTTCGTCAGCAAGGTCGGCTGGTAGGAGGCGCCCTGTTTGGCTTGCAGGGCCGGATCGACGCGATAAACGCGATACTTCGAGCCGGGAGTCACGGAAGCGGTCCACATGACGACCGGCTGGTTAGAGCCGTTCAGCTTGGTCTTGATGACGCCGACCGGCTGCGGCGTTTCCCAATCCTGAACCGTGATGCTCACGCTCGACGCGGTCGCGCTCTCCCGCCCGAACGCGTCGGTCATGCTCACCTTATAGGTGACCGGCCCGACAGGCGCTGCAGCGTCGGCGAAGGAGAACAGCGGCTCGACCAACTCGTTCGGATTATCCGCCGACGCTTGCCTGGACTTCAGGACGGGGCTGCCAGTTACATCCACGCCCTGCGGATGAGCCGCGTCGACGCGCACCACGCGGTAGCTGGGCAGAACAAGCGCCTCGCGCAGGTTATCGGGGGCGGGCTTCCAGTAAAGCCACACACGATTGACGCCGACCTGAGTGGCGTCGAGGCCCTCCGGCGCTTGCGGTTGCAGGTCGGCACCGACCGCGATCGTCGTGTTGGCCATGTCGACCGACGCGCCGCCCGTCCGCACGAAGGTGAGGAGGTATTGGATGCTCTGCCCGTTCTGGGCGGTTGTATCGGTGAAGGATAGGCCGAGCCCGTCTGCGATGGCAGGACTCGTCAGAGCGCCCATCGCGAGGGCGCCGCGCGCCTCTCGAACGAGATCGGCTGGCTTACGGATCGCCATCAAGGTTTGCGCGGGCGGCGGGCTGCTTGGCGTTGGCGTAAGCCTGGCGGTAGTGGTCAGGGGCCTGACTGCAGTGGGCGCGGCCTGGCCGCCTCCCGTGATCGCCGCCGCCGGTGCGGTGACGGGAACCACGCCACGGATCGTAGGGCCTGGGAAGGCCCTATTCAGGAACCGCGCGCGCGCGTCGAGGGTAATTCCGAGCTTGGAAGCGTACGGTCTCACGTCCGGGTGTTCAAGCGCGGCTTGCAGCAAGCGGTTCATCGGCGTCAAAGCCTGAGGACGCGCTCCCGCGAACTGGTTGATGTGCGACTTGAGGGCCGCGAACGAGGGCGCCGCCAGGGTTAGTGTGCGAGCCTGCCGATCGAATGAGAACAGGGTCTTCCGGTCGACGTTTGGAATTTGCTGGCGAGCCGTGTGTAGGGCCTGCAGTACGTCAAACTTCGGAGCTACCCTCATGCGCGTCGCCAATGCCGATACCTGAAACTTGCGCTCATCGGCGGCGATCGGCCTCGGGTTGAGGGGCCCCGTCTTGACGCCGCCAACGACCTTGAAGACGTTGAATCCGACGCCCTCCGGCGTCCAGCCTTCGTGAAACATCCAGCGAAGGCGAACCTCGGTCTTGCCACCAGGAGTGGCGCTCGCCGCGTGCAGCGTCATCGGTGGCAGGTCTGACGCGACGAGCGCTTGGTTGCTGAGCGTGGCGACGGGGCGCACCCGTACTTGACCGGGACAGGCCAAAGCCACGCCGAAGGCGGCGGCAACAAGAATGCGGCTACCTCTCGTCACCATTCCAGCACCCTCCCGCCGACGCTCACCGAGACGTCCCCGAGCCAGGTGTCGATGCTCGCGGTGAACTCCCCGTCGAGGTGACCGTGAGGCAGCTCACCGATCCTGTAGTCCAGTTCGCCGCTCGCCTCCGCCGAAGCGGAAAGCGTAACGATGCCAAAATCGACCGATCCCTCGATCCCAACCGCGAGGCCAAGCTTCGTCGTTGCCAGGTCGGTGCCGAACTTGATGTTGATCCAGCGCCTGCCCTCGACGATGAGGAGCTTGACGCTCTGTTCGAGTCCGGCCTGCAGGGTGACCGGCGTGGGGATGAAGTCGAGCCCGACCCCAACCTTGCTTTGCGCCGCGACGACCCCCGGGAGCCCGATCGTGTTTGTAAAGCCGTTTTCGTGGATCGGCCAGCCTGCGTAGAGATACGCGCGACTGGTGGAGAATTTGCCTTCGACCTTGCCGGTAAGTTCGTAGAGCGGAACCTTGAAGAGCAGGTCGCCGTAAAGGTCGAACTCGTTGCCGTAATAGCCCATCGCGAACCGCAAGCGGCGGTTCGGATCGGGGCCCATGGGTCGGGGCGTCAGGATCGAAAGATCGCCCGACAAGCTCAAGGTGAACTGGGGGAGCGTCAGGTCGAGGGCAACTAGCCCCCAAGCCAAGAATTGGTCGGTGCTGGTTAGTTGAAGACCGGCCTCGATCAGCCAGTTGTCGGCTTGGAACTTGTACTTCGTGAATCGGTTGTCTTCCGAGGGGGGCGGGAAGTGCTCGCTCGGCGGGCGGACGGTCAAGCCGTGCCCAACTGCCCCTTCGAAGCCGGTAATAAAGAGCACCGGAGCGCTGCTCGGCGAGGGCGGCGGAATAGGAATGCCGGGCGGAGGCAGGTCGAGTTCTCCCCCGAATATCCACGCGGCATGGTCGGCAATCAGGAAGAAGCCTTTCATCCCCGCGCCACCGAGGCATTGCAGGGCCAGATCGACCTCGCCGCCCATCGCGTTCGTCAGCCCCTGGTCGGGCAGATCGCCTTTGGCTTTGATCCAGCCGCCGATCGAGCCGATGCCGGCCACCGCGGCTTTGAAGGTCACCATGCCGACCGAAATCTTGGGGGCGGCCGTGCTGATGGTAAGCCCCTCGAAGCCGACCTCACCCGTGACGGGCAGCGAATCGGGGAACTTAACGTCACCGTCGATGCGGAAGGACTCGGGACTGGCCTTGTAGACGAGCTTGTTCGCGTGCAGTGTTAACGGTCCAAGCGGGATTTCAACGGGTTTGGTCAGGGCGAGTTCGTCGACCGCGATGTGGCCCGAGGAATCGATTTGCAGGTCGTCGAATGCGAGGTCGACGTCCTTTAGCACTTCGAGCGACAGGTCGCCCGAGACGTTAAACGTGACGAGCTTGTTCTTGACCGAGCCGCTTCCCTGCTTGATGTTCAGCTTTCCGAAGCCCGCCCACGATAGGCCTTGGCTGGGCTGAACCACCAAGCTCATCCCCGTATCGCTCACCCCAACGCCGACTCCGAGCGGGCCCACGCCGGGCAGGTTGATCGTGCCAAAAAACGAGCCGCCGGTGATGTTGTCGCGATCGAATGTGAGCGAGCCTTTGTTGCAAGTCAGTCCGTAAATCTTGATCGCGGCTTGGAGGCTGACGGTGCCGCTCACGCCGTTTCCGTCCACGCTCACCCCGTCGGCGGCGAGCGTCACGTCTTCGGTGCCGCCGCCAGACGTAAAGCGCTCGTCGCCCTTTATCTGCAGCGAGGCTTTCAGGTCGCGCAGGCCCTTGGCCATGTCAAGGGTGAAGCTCGTGACCGTGAGTAGCAGAGTCGGACCGTCCTTGGTCGGTTGCCAGAGCAGCTTGACCGGGCCCGAACCCTTACGCTTAAACGTTGGGTCGGCGAGGTCGAACTGGATTGGAATTTCGGCCGCTTCGGTTGGGGCATCCGCGTTCTTGATCTCGTCGGGGAACACGAGGTTTCCCTCGAGATGCAGGTCGTGGAACTTCCCCTGCTTGACGCTGCCGCCTACGCCCGTGAGCTCTAGCCCAAAGTTCGCTGGCGTAAGCAGGCTGATGCGCGGGTTGGCCGTTTCCTCGGCTGCGGCGAGCGGATCGGTGCTCGCCTGGCCGCTGCCAAGAGTCAGGGTATCGAAATTGGGGAGCCCTGTCTCGTCGATCGCGAAATTCTTGGCGGTTAAGGTGAGTGGTCCATCGCTGAAGAGAGATGGAATCGGGGTCGCTACCGAGATCTCGTCGCTGGAAAGTTTGAAGGCGGGCTTGGCGGGCGTTTGGACCGTGATCCTCGGCGTCTTCATCGAGATGCCGAATCCAGCAACGGCCAGCTTGCCCGAGCCGGAGGCGGTCAGAAGCGTGTCGAAAGTGACCTGGGGCCCGCCTTGAACTACAAGTTTGGCCTTGCTTGCGGTAAACGTCGCCTGCCCGCCGGTGTCGTCGCGGAACGGCATCTGGCACGACACGTCCCCGGTGGTCGTCACCTTGTTCCCGCCGCTGCCGGTCTCGGCAAGGATCGTAAACCCAGACTTGATCGTGAGCGTCATGCCCAGACTCAGGGCGTTGTTCCAAACCAGGTCCTTGTTGAAGGTGTAGCCGGTCTTGCCCGTGTCCACATTGCCGGAACTGTCGGCAAAGATGCCGTTGAAGGGCATGGCGGCGCCGGTGAAGTCGTTTCCGCCGCCGAGGCTGAACACCAGGTCGCCTTTGCCGCTGAGGGCGTGGCCCGCCGTTACCCCTGGGTCGTAGACTACATTCTTGAGTTGTATCGAGACGGTGCTCGAAGCGCCCGAAAACGTGAGCGTGGGCGGAAGCTGAGCAAAGGCGAAAGCCGTAAGGAGCGACAGGGCCAAACCCGCCGCAAGGCGCCTTGATACAATAAAATGGACAGCCGACCGCGTCGGCGTCCCCCGCATCATCCTCGCCCCCACGAAGTTCATTCTATCAAATAGATTCTGCAAATGTGCGTGCGAGCCCTGCAATTTTGCCAACTGAGAGTTGCGACGCGAGGCGACCACCCGCGTTACGCCCATCGCTCAAAAAGAAGAAGGCCCGGCGGCATGAGCCGCCGGGCCCACCGATCGCCCTACTTCAACGAGATGTTGAAGATGTGGATTTCACCGTCGCCGAGATCGATCCTGACCTGCCAGGTGCCCGTTGAGAGGCCCTTGGTCGCCAGGTTGAAGATCCACTGCGGCGGCGCAGAGCGGAACGTGTTGCCGACGTCCGCCGTGCTCGTCGAGACCGCCTCCACCTCGGTGCCGACCACGCTGCCACTTATCTTCGCCAGATAAATGTGCGCAGTGATCAGCCCGCCAGTGCTCGCTCCCGTGAGCGTGAACTTCACCGGGATGGTGCTGCCCAGCTTGAAGATCGAGCTTCCGTCGGCGTTGATCGGCTGAAGCACACCCGACCACGAGACGATGATGTCCACCTCGACCGTCGCTATAGAGCTCTGGCCGCGCGTATCGGTCACCATCAGGGTGAAGATGTGGTGGCCCATACCGAGGCTCGGCATAACCACTGCCGTGGTGCCGATCGTGGTGGGACCTTCCTTCCACAGGTAGGTGAGGGTCTCGTTCTCCGGATCGCTCGACGCGCTGCCGTCAAGCGTTACAATAACGTTGGTTCCGGGCCAGGTTATGGTCTGGTTGGAGCCCGCGTTGGCGGTCGGCTTGCCGTCCACGTAGATGGACACGGTCGCCACGTTGCTGTCCAGCATCCCATCGTTCGCGTGATACGTGAACGAGTCGGAGCCGAAAAAGCCCGTATTCGGCGTGTAGAGGAACGAGCCGTCGCTGTTCAAGCTCACGGTGCCGTTCAGCGGGTTGGTGTCCTTCACCGCGGAGATCACGTCTCCGAAGTCGGGATCCGAGTCGTTGGCCAGCACGTTGCCGGAGAGCGGCGTGTCCTGGTTGGTTATGTAGCTGTCGGCAACCGCGACAGGCGGGTTGTCCGGTGTCACGCCGTTGGTGAACGACGTGAGCACGATGTTGTCGACGAGCACACCGGCATCGCCCGCCGCTGGGTTGGTATCCAACCCCGTGGCGCCGCTGTCCTGTGTGTACTCGAAGCGCAACTGAATCTTGCGGCCGTTCATCCCATAGGCCTTGAGCCGCACGTGCTTGTAGCCGTGGGACCAACCCGAAACCACGTTCATGTCCTGGAAGTAGTTCGCGTTGCTGCTCCTGGGCAAGTGCTTCGGATAGTTAGGCGAACCGCCAATCGTGAACTCGTCGCCGAAAGCTTCGAGTTGCACGCTCCGCAGGACGGCGCCCGCCGTTTGGTCGGTCACGCGCAGGAGCATCCCGTCGAATGCCTGGATCACGCTCGGGCCGTATCCATCGCCTGCGTACGAGTCGTCTTCAAGGTTGTACGAGGTGTCGAACTCGATCGTCACGAAGTCCCCTCCGGGCACGGTGATGATCGGGCTGAACGCGCGCTCGAAGCGCGTACTGTTGCCGCTGAGACCGTCGTTCTCGTTCTGGTGCCAGAGCGCGTTGTTGCCGCCCGCACCGAGTCGCGAGTTGGTCGTGGTCCAAGGCTTAACGTTGTTGCCTCCTGCGTGAGACGTGGCCCACCCTGCTGGCAGAGCCGGCGCTACTACTCCGGTGAAGTCCTCCGAGTAGAACACGACGCCGGTTCCAAAGCCGGTCTTCTGGTCGTAGAGAAGGGTCGTCGAACCTTGCGCGCTGGTCACGCTCAGGCTGAGCGTGATGAACGTGCCGGGTACAAAGCCGGGACTAATCTTGATCACGAAGTCAGTCGAGTTGGTCTGCATGCCACCGGCGGCGATGTCCGGATATGCAGAGGCGCCCGTCAATATCGACACGCCGGGCGTGCTCGACGACAAGGTGCCGGTGATGCCGGTGAAGCCGCCGTGGCTCGGGGCATAGGATTGCAGCGGCAACTGGAAGTGGATCGTTTCGTTCGGATCGATCACGCCGTCGTGATGGCTGTCCTGGAACGTTACGCCTTCAAGCCGCAAGGCAGCTCGGGCGCCGGTCGCCTTCTTGAAAGTTGCGTCGGGCCAGGTCATGCTCGCGCTCGTCGGCTGGCCGTCCGCCCAACTGATGCGAGTGGGAAGACCCGCCCAGACCGCGTAGAGCATCCCGCCCTGCGCGACCCCCTGGTTGTAGTCGCCGAGGTTCGGTTGGCCAGTGTCGTTGCCCAGTCCGCAATTGTAGGGCCGGTCGTTGAGTGGGTTCGGAGCGCTCCAGTGCACTCCCGCATCATCCGAGTAGGTCCAAGTGGTGTCGGTCACATCGCCGTGCACTTCGCCTTGGTCGAGATAGAACACGTGAACGCGCCCGGTGCCCTGGTCCACTGTCACCCATGGGTACCATTGTGGGCCGTCGGAGCCCGGCCGCGAGTTGAGCGCCATCGCCGCGGACCAGTTTGCGCCGCCGTCGATGCTCTTTTGGAACACCACATCGGCGCCGTCGCGGTTGTCGTTATCGGCATAGACCACGTACAGCGCACCGCTCGTGCGGTCCACAGCTAGCGATGGCGAGGTGTTGATTCGGTCGTTGCCGATCACCTGATCCATCGTGAAGAAGTTGGTAGTCGTGTTGGAGGGAACAGTCCAGCTCGCTCCGTTAGTCGCCGAGCTAGCAAATCCAACGTTCTGGTTGTTGCCGCCGGGGAACCGACGCCACGCAACGTAAGCGGTGCCGCCTGGGCCGAACCGAGGACAGGATGCCTGTCCGTCCGCCGCGGAGTTGGCGACGATCACGCGGGCCGACCAAGTCGGCGGGGTCGCGCTGAAAAGATTGTCGCAGTAGGTGGAGCTGATTTCCACGCCGCCCGGCGCGAACGCCACGCTCGTGAAGTTGCTCCAAGTCAAGAGCATCCGGCCGGTAACCGGATCGATGTCGCTGAACTCCTTGTCGGCCGCATCGCGGGCGTTTGCGCCGCTGAGCAGGCCGTGCGGGTTCGTCGCGGCAGTTACTTCGTAGGGACCGGTCCACGTGTGGCCGAAGTCGGTCGATCGGTGGACGCACATGGTTTGCGCGGTGCCCGTAGCGCTTATCTTCTTCACCATGATCGACGCGTAAACGAAATTCGAGCCGCCGCAGTAGTGCACGTCGGGATCGCCGAAGACTTGCGGAAGGGCGGTGCTGCCTATGAAGCTGATGCCCGTGGTGACGGGTAATTGCCCTCCGTCGGTAAACGTCAGTCCCCCGTCGTCCGAGTACATATAGCCAGAGACCGAGGTCGGGTTGAGGCTAAAGCCCCGCGTGTCGTTGAATCCGATCACGATATGCATCCCGGATGAATCGACCGCGAGCGAGGTTTCCGCTTGACCGCCGGCTGGGTTTTCCATGTAGCCCTCGCCGTTGTTCGGGTCGTCGTCCCCGGTGCTCGGCGCGGTGCTGCCGTCGGACACCATCGGATTGAATGACGCGTTCGGATGGAAAAACATGTTGGGCAGATGCCTGAAGGTCGCCGAACGGCGCGCCATTTGCCCCATGCCGGACATGCGGTCGTCAGAGTGCACCTTCATTTGTGCGACCGCGGAAAGAGTTAGGAGGCTCAGGGCCGCGACCAAAGCAAACGACTTGGTCCATTGCCCGAGCCTGATCGTGCTCGAAATTAACATCACGCCCCCCAAAACCCGGGGCAGACGACCGGTCGACGACCGATGAATCGCCCAGGTATTGCTACTATAGAGGCCAGCGATGCGAATGGGCCGCTAATTGCCCAAAATCTTGTATATTTACCGGCTCACGCAGCCGACTCCACGCCAAGGTGCCCTTCCCATCCGAGAGGCGCCCGCTACCGGTCCGCCTTCTGGCGTCCGCTTGGTGGAGCCTTCACCGACGGACGACGGCGTGTGGCTTGCTCGTCAGGCACGACCGGGGGCTTCTCCTCCTCAGGTGGCATGCACGACCCGACGAACGACAAAATGATGGTCAAGACCGCAGCCCACGCGAATCTGCTCATCCTTCCTTCCCAAGAGCGCACCCTGCATTGCGCTCTCTCAAGGTAAGACGCCACGACCCTCGCCAGGGTCGCAGCCCGCTATGGTGAGACCGGTGGGACCGGATTCGACTTGTCCTCCGCCTGCCAGTAGATCGAGACGATCCACCAGCGGCCGCCGTCGTTCCAAAGCTGGAAGCTGTTGATACCACGCTGAAACGGCCTTTCGTCGTCCGCCTTGAATCGAGATTCGTAGGCACTCCAAGCTTGAGCGATACCGGCAAATGCATCGACATGTCGCCACGTCTCCTTCTCGAAGAAGCCCCCCATGAAAGCAGGCTCGGCGACCTTGATGAACCCGGGTACGTCCAAACTGATTAGCTTAATGTTGCCGTCCTTGCCCGGCATGGCCGCGGTGAAACGCGCATCGGAAGTGAAGAGGGTGCGGAAGCGGTCCCAGTCTCGCTTCTGGCCCTGCGGGCCCGAGATCACGTCGTAGGCCGCCCTCACGATCGCGTCGATCGAAGACACATCCTCGTGTCTGGCCGGGGGAGCCGGTGTGGAGGCTCCGACCTGTATTCGGGTATTGCCTACGGCGCCAATGGCTAGATTGGCTGCAACGAGAAGAAGGGCGGGTCTTAGGATCATGGCTTGCTCCGGAGATTGCGGACTGCGCATCTTACCGCCGGCGAGAGGCAGCCCGGCTGGACCATTTGACCCAGTTGGGGCCTCCGGGCCTGCTAGGATGACCTCATGCTCGCCGCCGTTGCAATCGCCGCTTTGCTTCAGACTTCGACCGCGTTCGATCCTGGCCCCAATCCGTTGCTCATGCAGCACCCCACCATGAATTCAACCGAAATCGTGTTCCAGTTCGCCGACGATCTGTGGTCGGTGCCTCGCGGGGGCGGAGATGCCCGACGCCTCACGAGCGCCCTGGGCGTGGAAAGCAGCCCTTACTTTTCTCCCGACGGCAAGCTCGTCGCCTTCTCGGGCGAATACGACGGAAATAAGGACGTATTCGTGATGCCCGCCGAGGGAGGCGTTCCTACGCGGCTGACCGCCCACCCGGCGCCCGACACAGTCCTCGGCTGGACCCCTGATGGCAAGTCGGTCGTGTTTTCCTCGCCGATGCTCTCCAACACCGATCTGCCGCGGCTGTTTACCGTGCCCGTAAATGGAGGCTTCCCGAAGCCGCTTCCCTTCCCGAGCGGCTCGATGGCGAGCCTTTCGCCCGACGGGCAGAGGGTCGCCTACGTCCCGGGAATCAAATGGGAGCTGGCGTGGAAGCGCTATCGCGGCGGCCAGGCCTACCGAATATGGCTCGGCGAGATGAGCGATTCGAAGGTTAAGGAGATCCCTCGCAAGAATTGGAACGACGAGCAGCCGATGTGGGTGGGCGACAAGGTCTTCTATCTGTCCGACCGCTCTGGACCGGTTGGGCTCTACTCCTACGACACGACCAACGGCGCCGAGAGGGAGGAAGTCAAGGGAGAGGGCTTCGACATTAAGTCCGCTACCGCAGGGCCAGACGGCATCGTCTACGCCAAGCTCGGCTCGATCAATATTCTCGACTTCAAGACTCGCGCGACCCATCAGGTTCCGGTCGAGATCCACGGAGATTTCACCGAGGTGCGAGCAAACTTCAAGAATCTGACGCCCTGGCTTACCGCCGCGAGCCTATCGCCGAGCGGCTCGCGCGTCGTGGTTACCGCGCGCGGTTGGGTCCTGACAGTCCCGGCCAGCAAGGGCGACGCCCGTTTGCTCGACGATGTGCAGGGTGTTCACCGCCGAGACGCGACATGGTCGCCTGACGGACGCACGATCGCCTACATCACCGATGCGGATGGCCCCCAGAAGCTGGGGCTGTGGGACGTAGCGACGGCCATGGAAAGGCGCGTTGCCCTTGGTGATTCCCCCGCGTACTACGACCCGCCTTTCTCGGTCGCAGCGCCCACGTGGTCGCCGGATTCCTCCAAATTCGCTTTCACCGACAATCGCAACGCCCTCTGGGTCGTGGATGTCGCCACCGGCGTCAATACGAAGATCGACGAGCTCTTGTATGCCGATCCTACGCACGGGCTTGCCGCCTCATGGTCGCCCGATTCAAAGTGGCTTGCCTATTCGCGCGACCTGGATAGCCACTTCAACGCGATCTTTCTCCGCAGCCTCGAATCGGGCAAGTCGACCCAGATCACGGATGGCCTCTCGAACGCGGACAGCCCCGTGTTCGATCGCGACGGGAAGCACCTGTACTTCTTTGCAAGCACGAACGTCGGGCAGAGCTCGAGCTGGCTCGATCTCTCGAGCCTCAACAATCTAAACGCAGAAAGCTCCGTGTACGCGGTCGTGCTCAGCAAGGATGGCGCTAATCCGCTCCAACCCGAAAGCGACGAGGAGACGCCAAAGCCCGCCGCAGAACCGCCCAAGCCGGAGCCGCCGAGGGGGGATGCTCCTAGGCCCGATGCGCCCAAACTGGAGGCTCCGAAAGCTGACGCGCCCAAGCCGGACGCCGCCAAGCCAAGCGGGCTGGTGACCAAGGTCGATCTCGAAGGCATCGAATCGCGAATTATCGCCCTGCCGATGCCGGCTGCAGGCTATGACCGGCTCGTAGCCGGACCCGCCGGCAGCTTTTTCGCACTCGCCCATGCCAAGCGGGCGAATCCGTTCGACGTCGAGCCGTTCGATTCGGTCAGCAAGTTCTCTTTCACCGATCGAAAAGTCATCCCCTTCACCGGCGGCGTGGTTTTGTTCGACACAAACGCGGACGGCAGCAAGGTGCTCATCGGTCGGCCGGGTTCGCTCGCGGTCGTTCCATCCGCCGGTCCGCCAGCGCCTGGCCAGGGCGACGTGAAGCTGTCGGGTCTGGTCGTCAAGATCGAGCCGCGCGCTGAGTGGGAGCGCATGTTCCATGAGATTTGGCGCAACGAGAAGATGCTGTTCTACTCGCCCACCCTCCATGGCATCGACGCCGACGCGATGGACAGGCGTTACGCCCCGTTTCTGAAGAACATCTATTCGCGGAACGACCTCAATTATCTCTTCGTGGACATGCTGGGCGAACTATGCATCGGACACATGTTCCCCGGCGGTGGCGACATCCCCCACGCCAAGCCGGTGCCTGGCGGTCTCCTCGGCGCCGATTACGCCTTTGGAAACGGCCATTACAAGCTCGCCCGCATCTACAACGGCGAGCGCTGGAATCCTAAGCTCTATGCTCCTCTGGCCCAGCCTGGGGTTAACGCTAAGGAGGGCGAGTATCTGCTAGCGATCGACGGCAAGGACTTGGTGGAAGCGATCGACGTGTACGCGGCCCTTGAAGCCAAAGCGGGCAAGCAGGTAAAGATCAAGCTTGGCCCCAACGCCGATGGCAGGGATTCGCGCGAGGTTACGGTGGTTCCGGTTCCGAACGAGTTCGCCCTGCGCCAGCGTGCCTGGGCGGAGGACAACCGGCGCACCGTCGAGAAACTAACCGGTGGTCGCGGCGGCTACGTCCACGTGCCTGATACCGGCGAAGGGGGCTGGACGGAGTTCAACCGCTACTACTACGCCCAGGTGGGCAAGGACGGCATGGTCGTCGACGAGCGTTTCAACCATGGAGGCTTGATCAATGACTTCATGATCCACGAGATGCAAAAGCCGTTCATCGCCGCCTTCACGCCCCGCTACGGCAAGGATTGGCCCACCCCGGGCTCCTCCATCTTCGGACCCAAGGTGATGCTGATCAACGCCTTCGCCGGCTCGGGCGGCGACATGTTTCCTTGGCTGTTCCGGCATGAGAAGGTCGGCCCGCTGATCGGCAAGCGCACTTGGGGTGGCCTGATAGCCTCGTTTGGCTTCCCTCTGCCCGACGGCGGCCGGATCAACAGCCCTGATCGGGCGTTTTACAACGTGGATACCGGCAAGTGGGACGTGGAGAACTACGGCGTCGATCCCGACATCGATGTCGAACTCGATCCGGCGTTGTGGCGACAAGGGCGTGACGCCCAACTCGAGCGTGCGATCGACGAGCTGAACAAGCGGCTGGCGAACTACAAGGCGCCCAAGCTCCAGCATCCGCCTTATCCCGACAAGACCAAGCTCGACGTTCGATACTGATCGGTCCGCTACCGGATGTGCCGAACCGGGCCGGGTTATACTCAGATGCCGCTGCCCGAAGCAGAGCCAGGCGGTTCACCGCGCGGCGCTCGCCATGTCCGATTCGGCTTCCAGCTTTGCCCGAAACTTTGCGGAGACGTCGCTTGCGCGCGAGCGGAGCGTGGCGAAGCTCGATTCGGTGGTCAGGAAGCTCCACCTGATCGCCGACGCCGACGTCGCCAGGACACAAAGGGCGCAGTCGCCTGCTTGCCATAAGGGCTGCGACGCCTGTTGCTATCGCATCGTGCCGGTCAGCGTGCCGGAGGCGATCCGAATCGCTTCTCTGATTCCCGTCGAGCAGCGGGGCTCTGTGCTGGCGCGGATCGACCGCTACCGAGAGGCGACCGCTCAATTTCGGGGAGGCGACACATCCAAGGCTCGCGTCGCATGCCCATTGCTCGTTGACGGTCTATGCTCGGTGTACGAGGCGCGGCCCCTTTTCTGCCGAGGAATGAACGCGCTGGATGTCTTGGACTGCACTGCGTGGAAGGCGGGCTCGGAAGGGCCGATCCCACGTGTTCCTGGCCAGATGGCCGCCGCGCGGTCGGTGGCTTCGGGTTTTGGCTCCGCTCTGACCAAATCCCAACTGCAGGGGGACATGGTGGATTTAGGTCTTGCCCTCGGGGTGTTGCTGAGCGATCCGGGCGCGGCGGAGTCCTACGCCTCCGGAAAGGCGGCCTTCGAAGGCGCTGCGCTCCCCAATTTTCTCTGGCCAGCGGACGAGGGCCAGGCAACCACGCGCGACGCCCCCAAGGAATGGCCCCCAACGAGCCCCGCGCCCAGGGCCCTGGCTGGCGATCCCCCCAGCGAGACCGGCCCTCGCGACCGGATTTTGGCGGATTTCGAGCGTCTGGCGGCGGGGGAGGCGCGCTACGAGGAAGCGATCGCCCTGCTCGAAGGCTCCAACGACTTGCGCCACATGATTCAGCGGATCTGGGCGCCGTACACCTATAGCTCTGAGCAGGATATCGACCGCTGGCGGGAGCACTTTCGACAGGCCGTGGACGACTTCGAGCATTGTGGCTTCGACCCGGGCGAAGCGTGCGCCGCGCTCAGCGGCGCGAGCACCTTTTCAGTTCCCTATCAGGGCCGCGCGGTGCGTCCGCTCATGGAGCCATTCGGGCGGCTCGTCTGCGACCGCATCGCGTCGCGAGCCATTCCCGACCTGGTCGAACCGATTGAGCGTAAACGCCGCCCCGGCAAGATCAGAGTCGGATACGCGAGCTGCCTGATGCTGAGCAGCCACAGTTCTAAGTGGGCGCTGGGCTGGGCCGCCAACCAGGCCGACGACATTGAGACCTATGCCCTAAACATCGGCCCCGCCGCCGATTCGTTCACCGACCGCTGGGAGCGCACAGTCGACCACTATTACCACCTGCCAGGCCGAGTTCCCGCGGCAGCCCGTTTCATCAAGGACCTCGACCTGGACGTGCTGGTCTACACCGACGTCGGCATCCTCGGGCGGGGCTACCAGTTCGCCGCTTTGAGGCTCGCGCGGGTTCAATGCACGGGATGGGGCCTCGCGGCGACGAGCGGCCTGCCTACGATCGACTACTACCTGTCGTCCGACTTGATGGAGCCGCCTGGCGCGGAGGACCACTACAGCGAGAAGCTGGTGCGGCTGCCGGGGAGCGGCTTGTGCTACGAGAGGCCCAACGTGGTCGAATCGGAAAAAACTCGCGCCGAATTTGGACTGCCAGCCGACGGCCCCTTCGTGCTGATGGCTCAAGGCACGATGAAGTGCCTCCCCAAGTGGGACTACATCTACGGCGAGATCTCCGCGCGCCTTGGCCGGCCCGTTGCGTTCCTAGAGCGGACCCTGGCTACGGGCGACAACCGAAAACTGTGGGGGATTGTCAACCACACGAAGCGCCGCCTAGCAGCGGCGGGGGTCAACATGGCCTGGATTCCCGCCGCCGATGACCCTCGGGACTACTTCAGGCTAATGGGGCTGGCGGATGTGTCGATCGATTCGCCCGGCTGGAGCGGCGGCAACACGACGATCGAGGCGCTGCTCATGGGCACGCCGGTCGTCACGCTGCCGGGCGAGTTCATGCGCGGCAACCACTCGGTTGCCTTCCTTCAGATCGCGGGCGCGCCGGGGCTGATCGCCAAAGATCCGGAGGACTATGTGGATCTCGTCTGCGACTCCGAGCGGCAGCGTGAGGCGATGAAGAACCTGAACGCGGACGCCCTGTTCGGCGACCTGCGGCCCGTCCGGGCGCTCGACGAGTTTTATCGACGCGTCGCTGGCGGAGGTTAGGATCGCAAGGCTACCCAAGTACCGCGATCCACGAGCGCAGTTCGCGGGTAAGCGCGTCGACCGAAAGGTACGGGAGCATCGTCGGCTGAGACTTGACTCTCAACCACGTCTCACTCCTCGACAGGCTCGGCAGCAGCACCGGACTTATCCACGCGGTCGCCGCTGCCGACAACGAACGTGACGCGGGGCTTCTGGCCGCTTGATAGGATTCGGAGCTCCAACAAACCCGGATGCTGCCGCACCAATCGGGCAGTATTGAGCAAGCTCCGCATCGTTGCGGCTTCGTTCCGCGCACGAGTTAGGGCAGCTTCGCCCTCGATCCGCGCCTTCAACGAGTCTGCGATCGCGGTGCGCAATCCGCCGACAACAACGAGGTCGAGCAAATCCAGCGCGATGATCTTAACCCCAAAATCAGCCGCCGCACTCGTGATCAAAGGCTGAATGTCTTTAGCCAAAGATGCCCGTTGGTCGAATACGTCGTTGAACGCGCGAGTCATGACCCAATCCCGAGTCCCGATTTGTACCAACTGGTGGACTCGAACTGAAACCACAAAGCTCGATCCTACGCCCCTCAGCCCCAGTTCCTGCCCCGACCGATAGAAGAGCGCCGGATCTTCAATCTGATGGTTGACGACCAGGCTGATCTTCAGGCTCGCGCCATCAAGGGTGGTGATCTCCTGACCCCCTACCACTGCAGTGGTAGGGCGCGTATCTAGGTTCACTACTTGGTGACCAAAACCTAGGAACCGGTGCCTGCCGGTTGGCAACACCTCCAAGATCCTCCCACGATGGAAGTGGAGGCCTGCGTAGCCTTCAAATATCGTTGATGTAGTGAGTAAGCCCACGATCTTAGGCCGAACGCGAGAGCGGCGGGATCAGGTGGGGGTTTTGCACCCACATGACCGAATCCTGCTTGCCTTGCGGCTGCCCTCGCATTGACCGTTCATTTGGTTGTTGACCTTTGAATGTTCTCGGAGCGGGGGTTTCCCAAGGCGGCTGCTCGGCCTACGCCTCTCATCCGCATTTCCCGCGGCGGAACCGCGCCGAGGTTACCTAATCGGCTTTCTCCTAGAATGGCGACCCTTACGTTCTCGGCGTCGCCCACAGTTGCGGATTTGGGACCGCTGGCATTACCGCTACCTAGCCCTTGCCACGCTTCTTCGTCTCAATCGTCTCCAGCAGCGCCAGCGTCGCCCAACTCGTGCCGTTGAACGAGGCGTACTGCGATTCGCCGTGCGGAAAGCCGGTGTCGAAGTAGTTGTTCGCGGGGATCGCCCTCTTGTTCACGAACCAGGAGCCGTCGGCATCCTGGGTGCGCAAAAGGAACTGCACGCCCCGCTTGTAGACAGGATCGGTTACCGGCATTCCGCCCCCCACATGGAGGGCGTAGAGCGCCTGGCCGGTCGCGTAGGCGTCGCTGTGCAGATTAGGCAATTGCGCCCAGCCTCCATCTTGCCGCTGGTCGGCGCGAACCGCCTCGAACGCGGCCTGCCGATCCTTCGCGGCTGCGCCCGCCCACTTCAGCCCCAAAAGCCGCGAAGCGCGGTCCTCGCTGTTCTGCACTGGGGCGTGCGCCAACCAATCCTTCGCGTGGCCGATTCTCTCGCGCATCTCCGCCCCATGAGATTTGGGTCCATAGGCGTTCAGCGAGCGCACCGCGAGCGCGGTGAACGTAAAGGGACTGGACTGCATCGGCACGCGAGGGATCGAGAAGGACCAGTTGCCATCCTTCGATTGTTGCTTCGCCAGCACCATCGCCATTGCCGCCGTGCCCGCGGTGGGCGGCTGGTTGTTAGCCGCCATTCCGCAAAGTAGCCAGCAATCCGCGTCGGAGACCTCGTTGATCTCGATGAGAGGCACCTGCTTCATGACTTGCGGGTCCCTCAGTGCCTGCTCATGAAGGGGCCGGAGAGCGCCCATCATGCCATTGATGCGGCCCGACTGCGGAGCCTGTAGCTTAGGATCGAGGCGGAATCCGCGAGCGTGGGCCCCCCCGGTCGCGATGCGGCCGAGCCCCTCGTGGTGGCACGAGACGCAGGTGGTCGACTGGTTGAACTCCAGCATCGAGGACTGCAGCAGCTTAAGGCTGGAATTCACCGCTTGACGGGGGTTCCGGTTTGTCGTTGAAGCCGATGCCTTCGCTCCCAAGGCAGTGGCAGTCTGCTTGTAGCCGCGCGTCGCGGCAATGGCTCCAGCCGACTTGCCGGCAGTTGCGCCACCTTTCTTGAGGGCGCTGATCACTTCCGGATAGTCGCCGTACGAGGCGGCGAGCATAAGAGCGGTTCGGCCCTTTGCGTCCTGGGCGTTGGGTTTGGCGCCCTTCTTCAGCAGCGCGGATACGCAATCGGCGTGACCATTCATGGACGCCTCCATTAGCGGCGTTATCCCGTCTACGTCGGCGTCCTTAACCGCGGCGCCTGCGCCCAGCAGCATATTGAGGACCGCAATATGCCCTTGGCGCGCGGCCAGGCTCAGGGCCGTTGACCCGCCGTCGTCCTTGATCTTGATGTCCGCCTTGTGCTTGAGCAGCTCTTCCACGACGTCCGGAGCGCCGGTGTTGGACGCCTCCATCAACGGAGTCATGCCGTCGGTTCGCAGGAAGTTGACTTTCACGCCCCGGTCCAGCAGGAGCTTGGCGCCCTCAATGTTTCCGGTCATGCAGGCGAAGGTGAGCGGCGTGCCGTAAGAGCTTGGCTCATCGGCCTTGGCGCCGGCATCGAGTAGTGCCTGCATCACGTCGAGCTGGTGCGACGCGGCGGCAATGTACAGAGGTCTGAACTCCAGGCCGTTGCTAGAATTGGGATCGGCGCCCTGCTTCAAAAGGGACTGAACTCCCGCTAGGTCGCGATGATCGATCGCCAAGAACAAGTCCTGGCCCATCTTGCCGCGCGGGGCAATGGGCGCGTCCGTCGTCTTGCGGCCCTGCTCATGAGGGGCCTTACCGCCTGAGCCCAGCGCCAACCCGGCGCCGACCAACATCGTCAACGAAGCAATCCCAATGCTTGAATACAATTTCGCGTTGTGTCGAGTCTTCATGTCCCGAGTCGCCTGTGCGATCCACCTAGCGCGGATGCCGTGATCCATGATACATCCGAAGCTCGTGGCGGTTCAATCCTCATTTCGCGCGCATCGGCCCATTGCCGCGCTTGCCGCGTGCTTGACCAGCGGACCCGGAATCAGTTAGTCTCCTCTGAACTCGACGAGGAGACTCTCTTGAACCCTTACCGGGCTGCCGCCATAGCTCTTTTCATCGCCATCTCCGCCTTGTGCGCGGCCAAGCCACCCTTCTTAAAGGTGTTCTTGGCCACCTACAAGGTGAATCCAAGGAGCGCACTTGGGAAGGCAAGGTGTCTTACGTGCCACCGGCCGCCCGCGCCGCCAATTCGAAACCCGTACGGCAAAGCAGTCGAGGCTGCCCTCCATGCCTCCGGCTCCAGAATGATAACGCCCGAGATGCTGAGGTCAGTCGAGAAGCTCGATTCCGACGGCGATGGCTTTTCGAACATCGAGGAGATCAGAGCCGGGACCCTCCCTGGCAATCCGAAATCGAAGCCAAGAAGGAAGAGGCGGGGCTCGCCTTCGGCCGAAGATAACCGATTCGCCACCTTCGCTCTGTTCCTGTTTCCCTCCGCCGGGTTGGCGTACGGCGCGCTCCTAGCGAGACGCGGGGCGACGGAATAGCAGGCTGCAAAGCCCTTCTGGGCTGCTCCGAATCCTGCGTCCCAGACATGCGCGACCATCGTCTGTCTCATTAACGACTTCAAGGCCGCACGTTTTCCTCGCCACGGTGGGCACCAAGTCGGAGACCTGTTCAATCGGAGATCGATTCTATGAAGAAGCTATTGCTATCCCTATTGCTATTGTCCGCAGGCATCATGAGCGTCGCGCGAGACCCCACGTCGCTGGCTCGCATCCAGGGTGACGTGCAACCGGTCACGGACGACAGCCTCAAGGCAACGCTTGATGGCATGGGCTATGAACCCAAGAAGTTGAGCAAAGGCTTCCTCATTTCTATCAAGCGCGACAGCTGGACCTACTACATCCAGCTCGTGCTCAGTTCGGATTCCTCCAAATTGGGCTTCAACTCGAATCTGGGCGCGGTGGAGAGCCCCGAGGCCGTCACAGCGGAGCAGTGGAAAAAGCTGCTGGTAAGCAATGAGGACATCGATCCTTCGTTTTTCTATTTCGACGAGTCGCACAAGAAGCTGTATCTCCATCGCTCCTTGGACAACCGCAGCCTGAGCGCCTCGTTCTTACGCCAGCAGATCGACAACTTCTGCGCAAACATCAAGAGCACCGGCGACCTCTGGAAGTTCACGAAGTAAAGGCTCGTGGCTGCTGACGACAGCTTAGCAACCCTTTTCACCGTCCACGGGGTAGCCCACTGGCTATCGTAGTCGGTTGGCGACGGGAGCGGGCTCACTCAACCACGTGATCTTGGGCCTAGTCGATCCGCGAGACGGAAAATATCACTACCACAGGCCTGAGGGCCTGCCCCAACGAGGGCCAGGTCTGGATCTTCTTCACCACTTCCATACCCTTCGTTACCCGGCCGAACGCGGCGAAGCCCTGGCCGTCGGGGTTGCGCTTCCCGCCGAAATCCAGGCTGGGCTGATCGCCAATGCAGATGAAGAAATCGGAGGTCGCGGTGTCGGGACCGTCTCGGGCCATCGATATTGTGCCCCTCAGATGAAGAATGCCGGTCTCGTTCGTCCTCTCGAGCTTGATCGGGGCAAAGTCTTGGTCTTCGAAGCTCGGGTTGACGCCAGCCTGGATGACTTCAATCTTGATCCTCTTGTCGGGCTGGTTCAGCATCGTCACCGTTCGGTGGAACCGTCCGCCCGTGTACCGCCCCGCGTTAACGTAACGCAAGAAGTTCGCCGCGGTTGCTGGCGCATGCTTGGCGTCGATCTCGACCACGATTCCACCGAGGCTCGTCTCGATCCTCATGCGAGGGTGGTCGCCGATAGGATGCGAAACCGCCAGGAGCCGCGGCGCCACGAGCAGCAAGGCAAGTTTCATGGCCGACGATTGATGGTGGACCGTGTAGGACTCGAACCTACGACCCGCTGATTAAGAGTCAGCTGCTCTACCAACTGAGCTAACGATCCACGCTCGATAGGATATACCTTCGCCGGGCCTCGGGGCAAGTCCGGACTCGCCGCGCAAGCCCGCCGCCGGGTAAACCGAAGGGGTGCCGACCCTGATTCGACTTGCCACCAACGCCGACGCGCCCGGGATCCTCGACGTCGTCGAGTCGGTGTACGTCGAATACGGCTTCACCTGGGAGCCGGACGGCTATAACGCCGACCTTACCGACGTCGAGGGGCACTACTTCGCTCGCGGCAATCCGTTTTGGGTGGCGGAAGTCGAAGGCCGGGTGCTGGGCACGGTCGCCCTCGACTTGTTTGCTCGCATCCCCGGCATCCGCGGGGGCACCACTCTTCACCACGAGAAGGTCAGAGTTTGCGACGCCGACTGCTCGGTCGAGCGGCTCTACGTCCACCCCGACGCGCGCCGCATGGGCCTAGGGTCTTCCCTTATGGAATCGACGATCACAACCGCCCGCAACAAGGGCCGAGACACAATGGAAGCCTGGAGCGACAAGCGCCTGACCAAGGCGCACCGCCTGTATGAGAAGCTCGGCGCGCAGGTCGTCGGCGAGCGCATCTGCCACGATCCCGATCGGAGCCCGGAATGGGGGTTCCTACTGCCCCTCTAGGCGACCAGGCAAGCCCGATCAACCGGCGAGGAGATATCCCCGAAAAAATACTGGGAACCTTTCCGGTCGCTCAAACCGACAAACAGGTGGGACTGATACCTACGGGCGGCGCCAGACTCGAAAGAGAATGGAGTCGCCCGATTTTACTTTGGAAACCGATGGCCGCGGCTACTTCTCGCGGAGGGGGAGGCCCATCAGCTTCAGGAACGCGCGCGCCTCGTCGTCGTTGCGCGCGGTCGTGCAGATAACGATGTCCATGCCCCGAATCCGATCAAACGTGTCGTAGGGGATTTCCGGAAAAACGAGCTGCTCTTTCAATCCGAGAGCGTAGTTGCCTCGCCCGTCGAATGCGTTGGGCGAGAGGCCCTGGAAATCGCGGATGCGGGGCAGAACCACCGTCGCCAGCTTGTCGAAGAAGTGGTACATGCGATCGCCGCGGAGCGTCACCTTGCAGCCGATCTTCATGCCTTCGCGGAGTTTGAAGTTCGAGATCGCCTTCTTGGACTTGGTCACGACCGGCTTCTGCCCGGAAATCAGGGTCATGTCGCGCAGCGAGTTTTCGAGGTGCTTGGGGTCCTTCTCGCCCGTACCCGTGCCCATGTTGATCACGATTTTGTCGAGCTTGGGCAGCTGCATGGGCGACTTGTAGCCAAACTGCTCCCGCAGCTTGGGCGCGACCGTCTCGGCGTAAACGCCGCGCAGGCGCGGCCTTGGCATCGTCGCCGTGCCGCCCTTGCCTTCCGCTTGATCCTTGTCTTTCTTCGCCATGGTGGGTCCGCCGCCGCTCCCTTACTTCTTCTCGGTCTCCATGGGCAGGACCGAATCCGGGATCGTCTTGCCGCTCTTCTTGGCAAAGCGCACCAGCTTGCCCTTCTCGACCCGCCGGCCGATGCGCGTGGGCTCGGCCTTTTCGGGGTCGAGCACCATCACGTTGCTGATGTGCATCGGCATCGCGAGCACGATGCGAGCCGACTTCTGGCCCTGCGCCTTTGACTTTTGATGCTTGATCGCTCGGTTGAGGGGCAGCGGCTGGTCGGGATTCTCTTCGTTTTCCTGAATCACGATCACCTTGCCTATCTCGCGCAGCACCTTGCTGACGAGGCCGATCTCGCCCTTGTCTTTGCCCGCGATGACCATCACGCGGTCCCCGCGGCGAATCTTCAGCTTAATCGGGCTGGCGCTTCGCTTGACTTCGGCTTTGGTTGGCATCAGAGCACCTCCGGCGCAAGCGAGACGATCTTCATGAAGTTGCGGTCGCGAAGTTCGCGAGCCACCGGGCCGAAGATGCGCGTGCCTCGCGGTTCCATGTTCTGCGGGTTGATGACCACGCACGCGTTCTCGTCAAAGCGCAGCGTGGAGCCGTCGGAGCGGCGCACCGAACTCTTGGTGCGCACGATCACGGCCCGGATGACCTCGCCCTTCTTGATCGGCATGTTCGGCGTTGCCACTTTGACCGACGCCACGATAAGATCGCCAATCCCTCCGTAGCGGGGCTGCGAACCCTTGAGCACTCGGATGCACATCACCTCTCGCGCTCCCGAATTGTCGGCCACCTTGAGTCGGGTGAACTGTTGAATCATTCTCGTTTCCTAAATTCGAATTCGGGTTCAGCCTAGGGCTACTTCGCCTTCTCCACAATCCGCGATATGCGCCACCGCTTCTCCTTGCTGACCGGCCGCGTTTCTGTGATCTCCACGCGGTCCCCCGCCTCGCAACCAAGCAGGTCGTGCGCTTTGAACTTAGTCGACTTCTGGACGACCTTGCCGTAGAGGGCGTGCTGAACCCGTCGCTCGATCTTGACGACGACGGTCTTATCCATCTTGCTGGATACGACGACTCCGTCTCTAACTTTGCGCCGGTTGCGCCCCTCGCCTTGCGTTACGCTCAATTCACAGCCCCCTTCTTCTTGTCCGAGATCACGGTGAGGATGCGCGCGATGTTGTGCCGCCTCACCTTAACGCTTGCCGTGTCGGCCAACTGTCGAAAAACGAGGTCTCGCCGCGCCTTGAACAGCGTAGCCCGCTCCGCGAGGAGCAACTCTTCCAATTGCTCCACTGATTTTTCCCTCAATTCGACAGCCTTGGTCCCTTTCATCGTGGTTACGCAACCTCTTCTTGCGCCATGGCGCCGTTGCCGATTGGGATATGGTTGAAATCTGCCTTGCTGACGAATTTGCAGTGGATTGGCATCTTGAAGCCGGCGAGCCGCATGGCCTCTTTTGCGACTTCCTCGGTCACGCCTTTCATCTCGAACATAACGCGGCCCGGCTTGACCACCGCCACCCAGCCCTCAACCGGCGCCTTGCCCTTGCCCATCCTGGTTTCGAGCGGCTTCTTGGTGTACGACTTGTCGGGGAAGATGCGAATCCAGACCTGACCGCCGCGCTTGATGTGCCTGGTCATCGCGATTCGGGCCGCCTCGATCTGTCTGCTCGTGATCCATGATGGCTCGAGCGCCACGAGTCCATAGTCGCCAAACGCGAGAGTGGCGCCCTGAGTGGCGGGGCCCTTCATGCGCCCGCGATGCATTTTGCGACGGTCGTTCTTAACTTTCTTGGGCATCAACATTGGCCGTCACCTCCTCTTGGGCGGGTCGCTCGCGCCGACGAATTTCGGGAGCGTGCACGCGCCTTTCGGGGAGCACCTCTCCCTTGTAAATCCACACCTTGCATCCAACCGATCCGTAGACCGTGTGCGCGGTGGCAAAGCCGTAATCGATGTCCGCGCGGAGCGTGTGCAGAGGGATCTTGCCCACCTTGTCGCCCTCGCGCCGGGCGATCTCGGAGCCACCCAACCGTCCGGACACTTGAACCTTGATGCCGCGTCCGTTCAGCCGCACGCAGCGGGTCATCGCCTGGCGCATGGCGCGTCGGTGGCTGATGCGCTTTTCGAGCTGCTGGCAGATGTTCTCGGCCACAAGCTGGGCGTCGAGTTCGGGCTGACGCACCTCGGTGACGTTGACCTGAACGGCATCCAACTGGCCCTCGCGACGGACCATCCGGTTCAGCTTGTCGGTCAGTTCGTCGATGCCCTTTCCACCCTTGCCGATAATCGCCCCGGGACGGGCGGTGTAGATGTTGACCTTGACCCGGTTGGCGGCACGCTCGATCTCGATTCGGGACACGTTGCCATGCCCCACTCGGCCCTTGATGACGGTGCGAATCTCGTCATCTTGCTTAAGCGCCTTAGCATAGGTCTTCTTGTCGCCGTACCAGTGGCTGTCGAAGCCTCGGATGATGCCTACGCGCAGGCCGACGGGATGAATTTTCTGACCCAAGTTACTCTGCTCCCTCTTGAGGCTCGGCGAGCGACGCTTCGACGCTCGGGCTCCCACTTTCGGTCTCGGCAACCGCCACCGGCTCCGGCGTACTCTCGACCACGGTCGGCTCCTCTGCCGCCGCTAGCCCTTCGATGGGTGTCTCGACCTCGGCTTCCGTCGCCTTCGCGCCTCGCTTCCTGCCCGTCTTGATTCCAAGAGTTGGTCGAGGCTTCGCCTTTGTGCCATGCGGCTTCACCCTGGCCGCCGGTTCGTAGTCCTGTACGACCACCGTGATGTGGCTAGTCTTCTTAAGAATTCGTCCCGCCCTGCCCTGCGCCTTGGCGATGATTCGTTTCAGCCGCGGGCCCTCGTCGATCTTGATTTCCGAGATGCGCAACATCTCGGGTGACACGTCGTGGTTCTCCCGCGCATTCGCTACTGCACTCATCAGAGTCTTTCGCAGTTCGCGCGCGCCCTTGCTGGGCTGGTAGCGCAGCAAGGCGGCGGCTTGGTTGGCAGGCTTGCCGCGGACTTGATCCGCGACGATGCGAACCTTCCTGGGCTGCACGCGCACGTACTTAGAGACAGCTCGAACTTCCATGGCTTTGCCGACGCTCCCCAGCGTTCGGCGGGAATGCAGATTGTACCCGCCGCGAGGCTACTTGAGCTTCGTCCCCCTCTCGGTCAGCTGACCGCCATGACCCCGAAACGTGCGGGTAGGCGCGAATTCGCCCAGCTTGTGGCCGATCATGTTCTCGGTCACGTAAATCGGCACGTGCTTGCGGCCATCGTGGACTGCGAACGTGTGACCCACCATGTCGGGGGTGATCGTAGAGCGCCGGCTCCACGTCTTCACAATCCGCTTCTCGCCCTTACTGTTCATGTCCACCACCTTCTTCATCAGGTGGTCGTCCACGAAAAAGCCTTTCTTTAAGCTTCTAGCCATAGCTCATGCAATAGCGCGGCGAGCGCTTAAGCGTTCCTCCTGCGCACGATGTACCGATCGGTGCGCTTGTTGTGACGTGTCTTGGAGCCGCGGGCCTTGTTTCCCCAGCGATCGACGGGGCCCTTCTTGCGGCCGACTGGCGACTTCGCCTCGCCGCCGCCGTGTGGGTGGTCGCGGGGGCTCTTGACGACTCCCCGTACGTGGGGCTTCTTGCCAAGGCCGCGATTCTTGCCCGCCTTGCCGATCGATTCGTTCTCGTGTTCGGCGTTGCCAACTTCGCCGACCGTCGCCCGGCAGGTGTTATGCACCATGCGCATTTCGCCGCTTGGCAACCGGAGCGTTACGTAGCTCCCTTCCTTGGCCATGACCTGGGCGGATGCGCCGGCCGACCGCACGAGTTGCGCGCCCCTGCGAGGCTGCAATTCCAGGTTGTGAACCAGAGTACCGAGGGGGATGTTCTTGAGCAAGAGGGTGTGGCCTGGCAAGATGTCGGCGCCATCGCCGCTCTGCACGCGATCGCCTACGCCCAAGTCTTTGGGAGCGAGGATGTATCGCTTTTCGCCATCGCCGTAATGGAGCAGCGCGATTCTGCACGTCCGATTCGGGTCGTATTCGATAGCCGCGACCTTGGCCGCGATCCCGTCCTTATCCCGCTTGAAGTCGATCATCCGGTACCGGGTGCGGTTGCCCCCTCCCCGGTTGGCCATGGTGAGGCGTCCGCTGCTGTTGCGTCCGCCCGTCTTGGGCTTTGCCACCGTCAGCTTCTTCTCGGGACGCCCCTTGGTCACTTCTTCGTAGCTCGAAGTGATCATGAACCGGCGTCCCGGCGAGGTCGGTTTGAACTGTCTGGTCGGCATCTTTAGACTCCGTAATCCTCCAGCACCTGGCCGCGGGCAAGCGTTACGATCGCCTTCTTGCGTTCCTTGGTCAAGCCGGTCACTCGCATGCCACGTCGCTTCCGCTTGGGATGCACGTTGATGGTGCGCACGCTCGTAACCTTGATCGCGTCGCTTGCCTTCTTCCCGGCGTTGTAGATCGCCTCGATCGCGTGCCTGATTTCGATCTTGTTCGCCTCGGGCGCGACCAAGAAGCTGTACTTGCGGACAAGCCGCTCTTCCTCGCGAATGCGCGGATCGCCGTACGAGAGGGCGACCGTCTTCTCCGAGATCAGGGGCTTCAGGATGACCAGATGCGGGTTCTTCATTTGCCCCACACTTCCTCGATGAGCGTCAGCGCCTCTTGGGCGATCAGAATCTTGTGCGCGACCATCAGATCGCGCGCAGAAAACGTGTTCGTCTTGGCCGCATCAGCACCCTCTGCAGTCTTGGGCGCGGGCGCGGTGCGCACCGTTACGTTGGGCAGATTACGGAAGCTCTTCCAGACGACCTCGTCGTAGCGGGGCAATACGAGCAGCACCCGCCGGACGTCGGCCACTCCCGCCGCGACTAATACCTTGGCCGCATCCTTGGTCTTTGGCGCGGCAAAGGCGAACGCTTCCGAAACGATCAAGTCGCCCGAATCGGCTCTGTCGGCGAGCGCGGCGAGAATCGCGGCTCTTCGCTCGCGCTGGTTGAGCTTCTTTTCGTAATCGCGCGGCTTAACCGCAAACGCCATCCCGCCGTGGGCGTAGTGCGGCGCTCGGATGGAGCCCTGCCGAGCCCGGCCGGTCTTCTTCTGCCGGTGAGGCTTTCGGCCGCCCCCTCGCGCTTCGGCCCGCGTCTTGGCCGACTGTGTTCCCTGCCTACTGTTAGCCTCTTCGGCCACCACCGCGCGATGGATCGTTGTGGCCGAGGCCTTGGCGCGCGAGCGGAGGTTATCGCTCAATTCCGCCTTTTTCGCCGTGGTGGGCGCGCTCTTCTTCTTTTCTGCCATTTCGTTTACCTCGCCACCTTTTGGATCACGACTAGGCCCCCGTTCGGCCCGGCGACGCTGCCGTCGACCAAGATCAAATTTCGTTCGGCATCGACCCGAACCACCTTCAGGCTCTTTTGCGTCACCTGGGCATCGCCCATGCGGCCCGGTTTGCGCGTGCCCTTGAATACGCGCTGCGGCCCGGTCGCTCCGCTCGAGAGCGGCCGCCGGTGCGTCATATAGCCGTGGGTCATGTGCTGGCCCTTGAAGTGGTAGCGCTTCACGCCGCCCTGGAAACCTTTGCCCTTGCTCGTGCCGGTCACCGTCACGCTTTCGCCCTCTGCGAAGATGTCCGCCTTCACCTGCTGGCCCGGCTCCAGCCCGTCGGTTTCGGCAAGCCTAAACTCGCGCAGGGTGCGCAGATTCTTGACCACGCCCGCCTTGCGTAGATGCCCCGCCTTTGGAAATGTGAGCTTCTTCTCTGAGATCTCCCCGAATCCGACCTGGACGGCGTTGTAACCGTCCTTGTCAGCGGTCTTGATTTGGGTTACGAACACGGGGCCCGCCTGAATGACGGTTACGGGCACCATCTTCCCCTCGGGGGAAAAAAGGTGCGTCATCCCAATCTTCTTGCCTAGAATTCCTGGCAGCAACTATCGCTCCTTCCAGCCGCGCACAAAGCCACAGCATTACACGGCCTTGCCGCATCAGCTTCGTTCCCGGGTTCGCTCTCATTGCGGTTGCCCTACCTGAGGGTCTGCAAGCGCACCGGCGGTCCGTTGAAGCCAGCGGATTCGCGATCCATTGACCGCGAGCCAGTAGGATACTCCCTTTGTGCGCCGAACGTCAACGCCTGGTTGCCTGAATTCAACCGCCTAGTCCAGACGATTGAGAATCGATACGCAGATATCGTTGTGCGAAAGGAAGTCCCGGTCCTGGTCGGCGATGCATCTCAGGAATGGCCTCGCGGTTCCCGCCTTCGGGAGCAGCCCATCATGTAGCTCGATGAGGATGACCGGGGTCTGCGCAACCCACTCGGTGTTTGCTTGAAAGAGATCGGCCTCGCCGCCCTCGATGTCGACCTTGACCAGGAACGGCCAAACCTTGCCGTCAGACTCCTCGGCGTAGATCTGGTTCAGGGTGTAGCATGGGGCGCCCAGTTGCCCGCCCACGACTCTTTCCGCTCGCAGTCCGCTGAAGCCAAGGCCGGGATCCGTCACTTTGGCGTTGCCCGGCTCGGAGGAGACGGCGCCATTCAAGCACCTCACGTCCAGGCCTTCGGTGTTCTTTACCAACAACTCGAAGTTTTGAGCATCAGGCTCGATAGACACGATCCGCGCCGTTGGATAAAGCATCGAGAAGAACACGGCCGTCGCCCCAATGTTGCCCCCGGCATCCACGATCAGGGGCCGCTCGTCGAGCAGGGCGTGGCGGCTGAGCAGAGAGACGATCTCCGCTCCGCGACTGGGATAATCGCGCAGATTGTAGGCCCCACGTCGGAACACTTCGGCGATCACGTTTGGGTCGGAGCTGCCCGGTCGATACGACATTTCACGCTGGGTTTTCCCGTAGAAGACTGTTCCGCTCGCAATCACATCTTCACCCTTTCAATGAACGGGCAGAAAGGCGAGCCTCGGTTCTGCTTGCCGTCAGCCACCGGCGACCGATGCCCCCAATTGATTCTGAAGTTGACGCTGCTTGACAGGTCGAGCCGGGCGAGTTCGTCCCGCGTCTGTCTGCTTCGAGGATGTTTGAAGGACGCTTGCGCGACCCCAACTCGGAGGGCTCCATCGGGGCCTTGCCGCCGTGCGTTCCGGAAACTACCCTCGCACCGTCCTCCGAAGGAAACCGCTTTACTCCAACTCATTGCGAATCGACACGTAGTTCTCGTTGTGCGATAGGCACTGGAAATCGCGGTCCTGATCTGCCATGCACCGGAAGAACGGCCGGGCTGTTCCCGCCTTCGGGAGCAGCCAATCGTGCAGTTCGATGAGGATCACCGGAGTCTGGGCAACCCACTCCGTATTGCCCTGAAACAGGTCGCCCTCGCTCCCCTCGATGTCGATCTTAACAAGGAACGGCCAGATTTTGTTGGAGGACTCCTCCATCAAAATCTGGTTGACCGTGTAGCACGGTATGCCCGGCTCTTGACCCGAGAACCTTTCGGTGCGCAGTCCGCTATACCCAAGGCCGGTGTCGATAACCCTCGCCGCACCCGGCTGGGAGGAGACGGCGCCGTTGAGGCACCTCACGTCCAGCCCTTCGGTGTTCTTCACCAATAGCTCGAAGTTCCGCGGATCGGGCTCGATCGACACGATCCGCGCGATCGGATAGACCATCGCGAAGTACACGGCCGCCGCGCCGATGTTTCCGCCCGCATCAACGATCAGGGGTCGCTCCTCGAGGAGGGCGTGGCGCTTTAGCATCGCGTTTATCTCGTCCCCTCGGGAGCGAAGGTCGCGCAGATTGTACGCCCCGCGACGGAACACGTCGCCGATCACGCCGGCGTCCGTGCTGCTGGACCGGAATGAGATTTCACGGCGGAACTGCCCCCAGGAAACCGTTTCGGTTGCAATCATTCCTTTACTTTGCAAGCACGGCCCAGCCGGGGGCTACGCAGCGTCAGCGTTGAAATCCTCCGTTCGAGAATCGCCTAGTTGATTTCGATGTCGACGCCGCTCGGCAAGTCGAGTCGGGTCAGCGCATCGATGGTCTTGTTCGTCGGCTCGAGAATGTCGATGAGCCGGTTGTGCGTTCGCAATTCGAAGTGCTCCATCGACTCCTTGTCGATGTGGGGCCCTCGGATGACGCAGAACTTGCGGATGTTCGTGGGCAAGGGGATCGGCCCCGCGACGCGAGCGCCCGTTCGTTTGGCCGTTTCCGTGATCCTCTCGGCCGATTGGTCGATGATCCGGTGGTCGTAGGCCCTGAGCCTTATTCTGAGTTTCATTCCTGCCATAGGCGCTGCTCTTTGTTCGAAGCCCCCGGTTCCCTCTTCGGGCCCCGGGGGCTTCCTTTTCCTTATCCATACACCTTCGTGATGGTGCCGGCGCCGACGGTTCGGCCGCCCTCACGAATAGCGAATTTTGATCCCTGCTCCATCGCGATCGGCTGGATCAGCTCGATCGTCATCGTCACGTTGTCTCCCGGCATGCACATCTCCACGCCTGCCGGCAGCGCGAGGTTACCGGTCACGTCGGTCGTGCGGAAGTAGAACTGCGGCCTGTAGCCGGTGACGAACGGCGTATGCCGCCCGCCCTCTTCCTTCGAGAGCACGTACACCTCGGCATCGAACTTCGTGTGCGGCTTGATCGAGCCGGGCTTGGCGCAGACCATTCCGCGCTCGATCGCCGCTCGATCCACCCCTCGGAGCAGCAGACCCACGTTGTCGCCCGCCTCGCAATAGTCCAGCGTTTTCCTGAACATCTCGATGCCGGTGACGACCGCCTTCTTGTTCTCCGGGTGGAGACCGATCATTTCGACCTCCTCCATGGACTTGAGCTGGCCCCGCTCGACGCGGCCGGTGGCTACCGTGCCGCGGCCCGTGATCGTGAACACGTCCTCCACCGCCATAAGGAACGGCTTGTCTTTGTCGCGAACGGGCGTTGGGATAAAGCTGTCGACGCTCTCCATCAGGTCGAGCACGGCCTTGACGTAACTGTCCGCGAAGTCGACGGCGCCCTTTTCGAGCATCTCCATGACCTTCGTTGCCGAGCCCTTGATCACCGGGGTTTTGTCACCCGGGAACCCGTACTTGGTGAGGAGGTCGCGCACTTCCATCTCGACGAGCTCGATGAGTTCCTCGTCGTCGACCAAGTCGATCTTGTTGATGAACACCACGATGTAGGGCACGCCCACCTGCCTGGCGAGAAGGATGTGCTCTCGCGTCTGGGGCATGGGGCCGTCCGTAGCTGATACGACTAGGATCGCACCGTCCATCTGCGCGGCGCCCGTGATCATGTTCTTGATGAAGTCCGCGTGGCCCGGGCAGTCGACGTGCGCGTAGTGCCGGGCTTCGGTCTCGTACTCCTGGTGGGAGATGTTGATCGTGATGCCGCGAGCCTTTTCTTCCGGCGCCTTGTCGATCTCGTCGTACATCACCTTCTTCGCCAGACCCTTCTGGGCGAGAACGCCGGTGATCGCGGCGGTAAGCGACGTCTTGCCGTGGTCGACGTGCCCAATCGTGCCGATGTTGACGTGGGGCTTTTTCCTCTCGAATTTAGCTCGTGCCATGGTGCTCCTTTAACGCCCTCCCTGGGCCTTCGTTACGATTTCGGTAGCGATGTTCTGAGGAACTTCCTCGTAGTGCGACGGCGTGACGTTCGGCACCGCGCGGCCCTGGGTCAAGGATCGCAGCGTCGTAACATACCCGAACATCTCGCTGAGCGGCACGTGGGCGTTCACGATCGTGACGCTGCCCAAGGCGGGCTCCATCCCTTCGATCCGTCCTCTCCTACCGTTGATGTCGCCCACCACGTCGCCGACGTTGGCCTCCGGGGTCGTGACCTCGACATGCATGATGGGTTCCTTCAGAACCGGGCTTGCCCTTTTCATGGCCTCCCGGAAAGCAAGCAGGCCAGCCTGCTTGAAAGCGTTTTCGTTAGAGTCGACCTCGTGGTAGCTGCCCTCGAGCAGCGACACCTTGATGTCGACAACGGGGTAGCCAGCGAGCACACCGCTCAGCAGGCCTTCTCGGATTCCCTTTTCGCAGGCGGGGATGTATTCCTTGGGAATGGAGCCGCCCACCACCTTGTTCTCGAATACGAATCCCGACCCTGGAGGCAGGGGCTCCATCTCGATCCAGCAGTGCCCGTACTGGCCCGACCCGCCGGTTTGGCGGATGAACCGGCCCTCCGCCTTGCTCTTGACCCGAACAGTCTCTCGGTAGGCAACCTGCGGCTTGCCCTGGTTGGCCTGTACCCCGAATTCGCGCGAAAGCCGATCTACGATGATTTCTAGGTGAAGCTCGCCCATACCCGAGATGATCGTCTGGCCGCTCTCCGCGTCGGTGGCGACCCGGAACGTGGGGTCTTCCTGCGCTAGACGCTGAAGGCTGGCGCCTAGCCTCTCCTGGTCCGCTTTGCTCTTGGGTTCTACTGCGATCTGGATGACCGGTTCGGGGAACTTGATGCTCTCGAGGGCGACAGGATGGCTCTCGTCGCACACCGTATGGCCGGTGTTCACATCTCCCAGCCCGATCACGCCCACGATGTCGCCCGTATACGCGTCGTCGAGGTCGGTGCGGTTGTTGGCGTGCATCTCGAGGATTCGCCCGATTCGCTCGGTTCGGATTCGAAAATCGTTTGTGAGCGGCTCGCGGTAGGCAACCACGACCGGGGTGCCCTTCTTGACATGGCCCGAGTAGACGCGAAGGTAAGTGAGACGGCCCACATACTTGTCGCTCATGATCTTGAAGGCAAGGGCGGCGAAGGGCGCCTTGTCGTCCGGCTCTCTCGTGAGCTCGGCTTCGGTCTTCGGATCCACCCCTTTCACGGCTCCGACGTCGATCGGCGAGGGGAGGTAGTCCGCTACCGCGTCGATCATAGCCTGGACTCCCTTGTTCTTGAAAGATGAGCCCGAGATGATCGGCACGACCTTGTTCAGGAGGGTTCCCTTCCGCAACGCGTCGCGAAGTTCCGGCTCCGTGATCTCCTGACCCTCAAGGAACCGTTCCATGACCGAATCATCGCAGTCGGCGATCACTTCGATCATCTTTTCGCGGTACTCGACCGCCTTGGCCTTCAACTCGTCGGGGATCGCGGTTTCCACGTAGTCCTTGCCGTCGTCCGAGGTGTAAACCGTGGCCGTCATCGTAATCAGATCGATATATCCCTTGTAGCCGGACTCGGCCCCGATCGGAATTTGGATCGGCGTGCCGTTCGCGCCAAGCCTTTGCTTGATCCGCTCGACGACGTTGAAGAAGTCCGCCCCGAGCCGATCCATCTTGTTGATGTAGATCACGCGGGGTACGCCGTATTTGTTGGCCTGCCGCCAGACCGTCTCGGACTGAGGCTGAACGCCACCGACCGCGCAGAAAACGGCCACGCATCCATCCAGCACGCGCAGAGAACGCTCGACTTCGACCGTGAAGTCCACATGGCCGGGAGTGTCGATAATGTTGATCTTGTGCTCGGGCTTATCGTCTCTCGAGCCCTTCCAGAAGCAGCTCGTGGCGGCGGACGTGATCGTGATGCCGCGCTCCTGCTCCTGCTCCATCCAGTCCATGGTCGCGGAGCCGTCGTGGACCTCGCCCATCTTGTGCTGCTTGCCCGTGTAATAGAGGATCCGCTCGGTCGTCGTCGTCTTCCCAGCGTCGATGTGGGCGGCGATGCCGATGTTGCGCACGTATTGAAGCGGGTGGCTTCTGGGCATGACTAGTTTGAACTTAGAATCGGTAGTGGGCAAAGGCTTTGTTGGCCTCCGCCATACGGTGGGTGTCCTCTCGCTTCTTCACGCTGGTTCCGGTGCCGTTGAAGGCATCTAGGATCTCGCCCGATAGCTTCTCGACCATCGAGTGGCCCGAGCGCTTGCGAGCGGCGCCGATCAGCCATCGCATCGCCAGAGCTCGCCGACGATCCGGGCGAACTTCCATCGGAACTTGGTAGGTTTGGCCGCCGACTCGTCGGGGGCGAACCTCGAAAGTCGGCATTACGTTGTGCAGGGCCTTTTCGAACACCTCGAGCGCGGGGGCGCCCGCCTTGTCTTCGGCCGTCTTCATCGCGCCATAGAAAATCTTCTCGGCGGTGACCTTCTTGCCCTCGACCATCATGCGGTTGATGAACCGCTGGATGAGCTCGGACCCATAGATCGGGTCGGGCAGAATCTGTCGCTTGGGGGCTGCTCCTTTGCGAGGCATCTTTTACTTCGCTCCCTTCGGCCGCTTCGCGCCGTACTTGCTTCGGCCCTGCATTCTGTTCGAGGTTCCGGCGGTCTGCTGCGTGCCCCGCACGATGTGATATCGAACGCCGGGCAGGTCCTTCACGCGGCCGCCTCTTACGAGCACAACCGAGTGCTCTTGGAGGTTATGGCCGACGCCAGGAATGTAAGCCGTGACCTCGACGCCGTTGGTCAACCGCACACGCGCGACCTTGCGAAGCGCCGCGTTGGGCTTCTTCGGGGTCACCGTGCGCACGATCGTGCAGACGCCCCGCTTGAAGGGGTTTCCCCTAAGGGCGGGCGACTTTGACTTCACATGGGGGGCCGCACGCCCCTTTCGCACCAGCTGATTGACTGTCGGCATTGTTCCTCGATTAGTTTTTCGTGACTTCGAGCCTTTACAAAAACAAAGGCCCGCTCTCGCATCAAGCTCGAGTGGGCATACGCGCCGGAATCGATCAGCCACGCTATATCGTCGTCACAAACGAATCCGGAGGCGCCTCCTCGAACTTAATGTGCCTCCGGCCACCTTGCGGGCGTCCGAAAGCCGAGCAAGATTATGCTCCGGCGAAGGCTATCGTGTCAAGGGGTCCGCGCGAACTTGTGCGCAGCCGCAGTTCATGGATTGCCTCTCCGGGTACTTTGCGGTTCGTGCCAAAGCCCGATCACTCCACTGCTCCGAACCACGTCCGCATCGGACGGATCGTCGGGGCTTTTGGAATCAAGGGACAACTGAAGGTAGATCCGCTCTCCGACTTTCCCGAGCGGTTCGAACGAGGGCGCACCGTCTTCCTAGGCGAACAGGCAGTGACGATCGAAGATTGCGTCTGGCATAAGGGACGTCCTGTTCTAAAGCTCTCCGGAATCGAGACTCGAACCGCCGCCGAGGCGCTCCAGTGGGGCTATATCGACGCCTCCGCGGCGGAGACGCCGCGCCTGGGGGATGACGAGTTCTTCACCCGTGATCTGCTCGACCTCGATGTATTCGCAGAGGACGGACAACGCCTGGGCAAGGTCGATGACGTGCTAACCACCCCCGCTCACGACGTTTTGCAGGTTGGCGCCTTGCTGATTCCCGTCGTCAAAGCCTTCGTGCTCAGCGTCGACCTGCCTCAGCGGCGCATCACGGTGCGCCTGTTGCCGGGACAAGCGGAGTCCGAGTCCGAAGCTCCGGACCGGTAGACTCGCCTCTATGTTTCTCGATGAGGCCGAGGTGGAGTTCCGCTCGGGCAAGGGTGGCTCCGGCGCGGTCAGCTTTCATCGCGAAAAGTACGTGCCGCTCGGCGGACCGAACGGATCAGATGGCGGGCGGGGCGGCGATGTAGTCCTGGTCGCCGACCGCGCCAAGCGCACGCTCATCGACTTCAAACTCCAGCCTCGATTCATGGCCGAAGACGGCGTCCATGCGGTTGGCAATAAGCGCGGCAAGGATGGGAAAGGCGTGCTCGTGAAGGTTCCGGTGGGCACAATTGTCACTCGCGCCATGACCGGCGAGCGCTTGGTCGATCTGCTCGGCCACGGCATGCGCTTCATCGTCTGCAAGGGCGGCCGGGGCGGGAAGGGCAACCAGCACTACACCACGTCGGTGCGCCAAGCTCCCAATTTCGCCGAAAAGGGCGAGCCGAGCGAGAACCTCAAGGCGAAGCTGGAACTGAAGCTGCTTGCCGACGTTGGCTTGGTCGGCCTTCCGAACGCAGGGAAGAGCACGCTCATCGCCCAGATCAGCGCCGCCAGGCCGAAGATCGCCGACTACCCCTTCACAACTCTTGCGCCCAATCTCGGCGTTGTGCGATTCCACGACACCAGCTTCGTCGTGGCCGATCTGCCGGGGCTGATCGAGGGAGCCTCCCGCGGGGTCGGGCTTGGCCACCAGTTTCTGAGGCATGTCGAACGCACGCGGCTGCTCGTTCACATCGTCGATATCCTTCCGATCGATTGCTCCGATCCGGTTGCGAACTACCAGACGGTGGAATCCGAGCTCAAACTGTACTCAGAGGAGGTCTGGGCTCGACCTCGCGTCATCGCCCTCAACAAGATCGATTTGCTTCCTCAAGATGCCGTTGACGAAGTCAAGCTGCGATTCCAAGGACTGGGCCCGGACGTCTTCCCGATCTCCGCCGTTTCCGGGCAAGGCGTCCAACCCCTTCTTCAGCGGCTTGCGGACGAGCTGGCCTCGGTTGAAGCCGAATCGGAGGAGGTGCTGACGCCGATGGCCCAGCGCAAGGAGGACGGCTGGCAAATCGTGCGCACTCCCCAGGGTCTCGAAGTTAGGGGCAAGGGCGTGGAGCGCATGGTCGAGATGACCGACCTCGACAACGACGAGGCCCTGCGGCATCTTCACCGCCGTCTCGAACGAATGGGCGTCATCGCGAGATTGCGGGAGCAGGGCGCGGAAGAGGGCGAAACCGTCATCGTCGGCGAGGCCGTCTTCGCCTTCACGGACGAGCGATGAGGATCGGCATCCTCGGCGGCAGCTTCGATCCACCCCACAACGGCCATTTGGCTCTGGCACGCGCCGCGCTTGAGCATCTGGCCCTCGACGAGGTGCTGTTCGTGCCGGTCGCCCGCAATCCGCTGAAGCGGTTTCGACCAAGTAAAGCAAGCCACCGGCTGGAGATGGTGCGCCTGATGATCGAGGGCGAGCCGCAGATGGCGGTGAGCGACCTTGAAATACGGCGTGGCGGCAAGAGCTACGCGGTGGACTCTCTGATCGAACTGAACATGGCGCGCCCCGCCGACTATTGGTTTCTGCTCGGCGCGGACGCGCTGAAGGACTTCGCGAGCTGGAAGCAACCGGAAAGGCTCCTCCATCTGTGCCGCATCGCGGTGGCCCTGAGGCCCGGCCAGGAGTTGGAACCGGTACTCCGCGCCGTGCCTGCAGAGCTAAGATCGATGGTCGATCTCGTGCCGATGCCACCGCTAGACATATCCTCGACCGACCTGCGCGACAAACTCTCGAGCGGGAAGGCCATAGCCCGTTGGGTTCCGGCGCAGGTTGCAGCCTACATTTCGGAGAATCACCTTTATGGGAGTTGAATGACCTCTAAGAAAAAGGCGGAAGCGATCATCGCTGCCGCCGACGAACTCAAGGCCGAGAACATCGAGACCCTCGATGTGCGGGCCAAGACCTCGGTGGCCGACTACTTCATCGTGTGCACGGGCACGAGCGATCGGCATGTGTCGTCGGTTGCCGATCGGGTCGCCGAGAAGATGGCCGAGCAGGGTGAGAAGCCCACGCGGGTGGAGGGCGAGCGGAGCGGCTGGGTGCTTCAGGATTACGGCGACGTGATCCTGCACGTCATGCGCGAGGAGCAGCGCCAGTTCTACGACATGGAGGCCCTTTGGAAGGCGGTCCGACCCGATCCCGATCTGCGTTGAGCCTGCAGGCCCGAAAAAGCGCACGGCTTCGGCGAAAATAGCCGTCCATTTATTAAGAACCTGTCGTATGCTAATGAAGGGGAACGCGGCTGCGGCTGCGTGGAGCCTATCCCGGAGAGCGATTGGCAAACGTTTCACTTCCTGTCCGGCCTTACGGGGCCAGGCCACCTTTTGACGGGCCGCCACCGGTCGCACTCGGCCCCGAAGACCGTGGAGACTCGGACGACTATTTAGCCGACCGAGCGGCCGAACACGTCATCGAGATCGAGCAGTTCGCGCGCCAGCCCGACTTCGATCCCGAGGCCCTGCTCGACTTGCACCGCCAAATCACCTCCTGGATCGAGCGCCTTCTTACGATAGAGCGTACGATTCAGCCCAGCCGGCTGCCTCCCGGCCTCGGAGCGCATTTCTCGGTGGACTATCTGCTCGAGCCGGAAGGCGACTCGGTGGCGCGCTATGTGGCCCTGCTCGGGCGGCTGGACGACCTTAAGCCGTCGATTGAGAGCGCCGCGCGGCTGCACCGCTTGGTCGACTGAGCTTGCCTCAACCCGGTTAGCAGCACAACTCGTTCAGTTCGGCTGCGAGTAGCCACCCGTGGCATTGAAGCACAAACGTGGTGGTCCGGACGTCTTCTTCACCGAAGCGCCATGCCCGAGAACGAGCCGTCGCCGAGCCCAGCACCGCCCTCGATCGCTTCGGTCGAGGCGCAGATACGCGTCTTGAAAGAGAACGTCACGAGCGCGGCTGGTACGATGGCTCGCGAGGCCCTGCAAGAGAAGATCGCCGACCTGGAAAAGCATCTCGCTTTGCTTCAAGCAAAGCGCAAACAGGAAGAAGAGGCGGAGCCGCCGCCTTCACCCTCTACCGCCGAGCAGCTTCTGGAAGCAGACGGGCTGCTCAGGCAGGCGCGCGTGGCCAAAATGCGCGGGCAAAACGAGCAAGCGGCGGCCCTTCTCCAGCAGGCGGCGGACACCGCACCCGGCGCCGCCGCCGTGCTCGAGGCGGTTGGCGATGAGTTTGCCGAGCGTAGAAGGTGGGGCGAGGCGCGCTCGGCGTATCTGCGAGCACACCGGGCCGATCCCCTCAACCCGGCGATCGAGCGCAAGTACGCGCAAACTATCCTGAGGACCACCGCCGGATTCACCGTTGAGCAAGCGCTCGGTGGCGGCCTCGATTCGCCGTTCGTCGACCCGAGCGACGCGGCCGCCAACGCCAAGTGGGCGGCGGTTTTGAGCTTCTTCGTGCCGGGGGCGGGGCACTTCGCCCTGGGCGAAACTGTCACCGGCTTCTGGCTGTTCGGTCTATGGGTGGTGGGGGTGATCGGCTTCGTTCTTCTGCGCGCCGATTTTCAGGCTTTCCTGCTCTTTCTGGCGGGCCGGCCCAACTCTCACTTCTCAGGCATAATCAGTCTCCCATCGCTCGTGATCTTCGCGGCGACCATCGTTGGCGTCGGCGGCTGCGCCGCGAGGGCCAAGGGCGGCAAGGCCAAGCCGCAGGACGGGCGCCCGACGCCTCCCACGAACCTTCCGTTCGACTAGCTATCGCCCAGCCGAGACCGAACCGAGCGCAGCTCCTGAACCAGTTCGTGCTGGCTGGCGGTCGCGGTCAGGTCGCTCCTGGTGCGTTCCACCACGGCCCGCAACGCGTCGCAGGTGCGCCGCAGCCCGCCCGTCATCGAATCCGCGTAGTCGAAAGTGATGAGCTCGTCGTAGATCGCCTCCATTTGGGCCAGGATCGCTTCCGCTGCCTCCAGGTTGCCGCGACGCATCTCGTCCAGCGCGTAGCGGCGCACCTCGCTTGCCGCCTCGCCCATGCCGTTTAGGTAGCTCATGGGGTCGACCCCCAGCGTTTCCGGCGTCGGGATGTCTTCGCCCCGCACGATCGCAATTACTGCAGAAGCCTCCACCATTTCCTTCTCCGCATCGTGGAGGTAGCCCGCGTGCAGCAGTTCAGGATACGGGCCAAGGGCGCTACGAGCCTGAGATGCAACCCCCCGCGCTTGGGTAAGCAGGGCATCGGCCTCCTTCCATTGATGCCGATGTACATGCCTGATGCACCTCGCCGACAGTTGGATCAGCTCCCGGCAGCGCACGAGGCCAGCCTCGCGCGCCTCGTGCATCGCTTGCGCCCGCTTGCGCAGGTCGGCCGCAATCGCCTCCCAGCCCTTCACAGATCGCCCCGGTCCCGAAAGCTATGGAAACGCCGCTCCCCGATGATCACATGATCGAGCAAGGGGATTTGGAGCATCTCCCCGATCTCGGCGAGCTTGCCCGTAATGTCGCGGTCTTCCTGGCTCGGCGTCGGGTCGCCGCTCGGGTGGTTATGGGCGACGATGAGGCTGCTCGCGCCCTCCCGGATAGCCTCGCGAAAGATCTCACGCGGCCCTACGAGGCTCGCATCGAGCGTGCCTATATGAACCGGAAGGGACCGGATGATCCCGTTCTTGGTGTTGAGGAGGATCGCAAAGAAGTGCTCCCGCTTTTCGAAGCGCAAATGGTCAAGCAGGACGAACACGTCGGAGGAGTCGCGGATTTCGCTTACCGGCCCCTTCCCCGCTCCGCCAGTCCGCCGACCTAGCTCCATCAGCGACTGGCAGCGCAGGATTTCGAAGCTCTCAAGACCGGTCGCATCGCGAATGTCTTCTGGGCTCGCCTCTCCAAGACCCTGCAGGCCCGTGAATTTGGTCATGACCTTTCGGCTCATCGGGCCCGCCTCCTGCGCGTCCGATTCGCGCCGCGAGAAGGCCACCGCGACGAGGTCCACGGTCGCGCTCGCCTTGACGCCCGCGGTCCTCACCCTCTGCACGATGTCCTCTTGCTGGCTGGCCACGCTCCGCATTTTGACCTCATCGGCTGTGACTTGACTCAGTTGAGGACCCGAAGCCGCGCGGATTCGGCGTCGGGCGCCTCTTGCCAGACGCCGTCCGCCTTCAGCAGCTCGATCAAGGCTTCAACGCCCTGCTCCTGTGGAATGCTGTGCCGGACCGCCTCTTTGCCTCGGTAGAGCGTGATCTTGCCTCCCGCCGCACCGACGTACCCGTAGTCCGCGTCCGCCATCTCGCCGGGGCCGTTCACGATGCAGCCCATCACCGCGATGTCGAGGCCGAGCAGGTGGCGGGTCGCCTCGCGCACCTCGTTCAGCACGCTCGGCAAGTTGAATTTAGTTCGCCCACACGACGGGCAAGCGATGTACTCCACCTTCGTTCGACGCAAACCCAGCGCCTGGAGGATGTCGTAGCAGACCGGAATTTCATTCACCGGGTCCTCGGCGAGCGACACCCGGATGGTATCGCCGATTCCTTCGGCGAGCAGGGTGGCGATCCCGGCGGTCGACTTGACACGCGCGTATTCGCCGTCCCCGGCCTCGGTGACGCCTATGTGCAATGGGTAAGCCATGCCCTCCTCGTCCATGCGTTGCACCAGCAGCCGGTTGGCGGCGAGCATAACCGGCACGCGCGACGCCTTTGCCGATATGTTCAGGTTGTTGTAGCCGTGTCGTTCACAAATGCGCAGATATTCAATGGCTGACTCGACCATTCCCTCGGGGGTGTCCCCGTAGGTAACCAGCATCCGCTCGGCAAGCGAGCCGTGGTTAACGCCGACGCGCATCGCGCGGTCGTATTTCTTGCAAGCCTCGACTACCGGCACGAAGCTGTCTTCGATCGCCGCCCGCTCCGCGGCGTGCTCTTCGGGCGAGTATTCCTCCCTGCCGGTGGCTTTTCGAAACACGAACAGACCAGGGTTGACGCGCACCTCATCCACATGCCGCGCCGCCTCGACCGCGATCGCGGTGCCTTGATGGTGGACATCGGCGGTAAGGGGAACTTCGCCCGCGCGCTCGACCACCTTCGCACGGATTTCCTCTAGACACTGAGCCTCCCCAAGAGTCGGCGTCGTCACCCGAACGAGTTCGCAGCCAGCGGCATGAAGGGCGACGATCTGGTCCACGCAGGCCTCGATGTTGCGCGTCTCCTCGGTGATCATCGACTGCACGGCTACAGGGTGCCCAGAGCCGATGGTGAGTCTGCCGATTCGGCAATGCACGGTCTTACGCCGGGCGTAGGTGGTCTGCATGAGCCTGACGCCATTCTGACACGGGAGGAGTCGGCTGCCTTCCTGGCGAACCTTAATGGCATGGAAGCCATGACTCGCGCGTTGCTCGGCCTGAAGCTGCCCGCCGATCTCGCGGCTAAGGCGCTGGAAGTTCAGAGCCTCTTGCGGCGCAAGGTTATCGCCGACCTATGGTGGACTGCGCCCGGGGAGTTCGTGTTGCAGATTGCGCCGCTGGGCGACTTGGGGCCGCAAGCCATGACTCGGCTTCCGCAGGCCCTACAGGCGGCATGCACCCAATTGGCGCCGATCCAACTGCAAATGGATGGGCTGCTTGGAGTGCCGAACCAAGTTCAGCCCCGGTTTGGCTGTCTGGCTTTCACCAGCGATGTTGAGAGATTCAACGCGCTACGCACTGTCTTGCTTCGCACCGTCGATCCCATCATCGGCATGATCGAAAACCGCGGCCTGACCCCTCATGTCGTGCTTGGACGGCTCAAGCAGGAGTCGGAGCAGGGCCGCGTCGCGCTTGGCCGGGCTCTGCGAGTGACCCCTGCCGCCAATCTGGGCACGCTGAATGTCGACCATGTCGAGTTGCTTCGCACGGCTGCCACCACGGGGGTCAGCCACGAACTCGTGATGTCGTTCAAGTTGGGGACAGGGCCCTAGGCTGTCGCCCGCCAGTTCCCCAGATAGAGCACCTCTTCCTCGAGCTCCGCGCGGCAACGACGCCGTACTTCGCGCTTTCCAAGCTCGGCTAGCTCGCGGATTTCGGTCGCGCTCGCGCCCCCGACGTTTAGGATGAAGTTCGCGTGCAGCACACCGAACATCGCACCGCCCAAGCGATGGCCCTTCATGCCCGCCGCCTCGATCAAGTACCCAGCGGGCACCACGCCCGAGGTCTTGAAACGCTCGGGCAGCCCCGGCAGCCGCGCCGCCAACTCGAGGTCGTTTACGTTCTTGAAAAAGCTGCCTGCGCTGGCAGGAGCGGGTTGCCGCGCGATTCGTTGTCGCTGGTATTCTCGCGCTTCGTCGAAGATCGCCTTCCGCACCTTTCTCGGCAGGCGCATGCGAACTCGTAGCACCGCGCAAGCAGGTGGGTTTGGTCTCCGCAAGATCGAATCGCGATACGAGAACTCCATCCAAGCCGGTTCGACCCATCGCCTCGCGCCTTCGTGCACGATCTCAAGCTCGGTGAGGAATTCGCTCACGTTGCTCCGATAGGCTCCCGCGTTGCTGACCAAGGCGCCTCCCAGCGTGCCGGGAATGCCGACCGTGAACTCGAGGCCCCCTAAACCCATTTGCGCCGTCTTCAGAAATAAGTCTTGCAGCAGGCAACCGGTGTCGGCCAGCACCTCGCCCGATCGCGCCACCGCAACGCGCCTGGCCCGATTGTAGATGACCAACCCCGACACTCCTGCATCGGCGGGCAGGACGTTGCTTCCAGCGCCGAGCATGGTAGTCGGCAGCCCCTCGCGCTGGGCGGTAATCGCCGCTTGCGCGAACTGCTCGACGTTTGCCACCCCGACGAACCACTCGGCCGGGCCGCCCGCCCTTAGCGTAGTGTATGGTCGCAGGCTTACGCCCGCCCGCGCCTCCAGCGATCTGGGGAGAGACTTAGGCACGAGTCGCGTCTCCGCATCCGTAGGGCCGCCGCGGGGTCGAGATGCTTGGCTCGGAGACATACATTGGGAGCAATTCCTCTGCTTTTATTCGCTTTAGGGACGGCATCAGAGGCCCAAAACGAGACGCCTCGGGGTACCGCCAGTCCCCTTCCGCGATCCATGGGCCGTAGCCCACGATCGCGCCCGCGGGCACAGCCGAAACTCGCTCCACATCTTGCCCGGCCCGGCGCAGGTACGCCTCTCCCTTCCGACTCGGCACGAGCACCGTAGTCGAAGGGTCGATCAGATCGAAGCTGCTCGCGCCCCCGGCCGACACACCCAGAGCGAGGGCCATGGTCTTGGCGAGAGTAACCCCCGCGCGAACTCCGGTGAAGCTGCCCGGACCAAGATCGGCGAGGCAAAGCTCGACATCCTCCAAACGGCGGCCGGTTTCACGGAGCAACTGCGCGAGCATATCGAGACACGCGCCTGAGGCGGCAAACTTCGCTTCCAGGGCGCTTGAGGCCAGAACGCAACCATCCGCCTCCAACAAAGCCACGCTCGCCAAAGGGCTCGACGTGCTGAATGCGACGATCACGATGCGGGCTCGAGGCTTAGCCCGTCGAGCAGCGCGTCGACCAGTTTGCGTTCCGCCGCTGAGACCGCCCCCTGCTTGAGGAAAGCGGCCTGCCAGTAGAAATTTCCCGCTTGGCCGGTGGCATCGCAGCTGGCCATCTCGCCCGCAGTCGCCGCTCCGAACCGCCATACGCGCGCAACCGCCACGCCCGCCTTGTTCGTCGTTGGAAGCGTTTCCTCTCGTTGCGCGACCTTCTCGAACAAGTTGAGCGACACGGACGAGGCCTTCAAGAGCGCCTTGCGGGCGGGGTCGGAATCGAGCAAAGACCGAGCCGCTACTTTGATCTCGCCCTTGACTTCGGGATGCTTCAGAACGATATCCTCGCCAGTTGGACTGCCGCTCCAACCTGTGCCAAAGCGCAAGGCGAGCTTCGCGCCGCCCGCCGCCATGGGGAGGCTGGCGCCGCCCTTGACCGGGCCGCCGCCCTTGTGGTCGTCCTCTATCTGGGTCACCTTCGGAGGGGGCTCGCTCTTCTTCGCCGCCTCCGCTGGGGTCATAGGGTGCGCGGGATCCTCGACGCTCGGCAAGGAGCCGTCCAGCGTATGCAGCGTCTGAAGGGCGGCGCGCAGCTCGAATTCGACCCCCTCGTAGCCCTCGCGCGGGGAGTCCAGCCTAAATAGCAACTTCTTCGGCGTCCGGCTATAGAGCAGGCCGACGAGCTGGGTTCGATCTTGTTCGCCCCGCCTGTAGGAGCACCGGGTCAGCAAGAGCGGCACGCCGAGAATCTCTTCCTTCCACTGGCGCACCATCTCTCGCTTCATCTGCTGGATGGCCAGCGCCTGGAGCTGCTGCCACTCCTCGGCGGCTTGAGAATAGACGGTGGGCTGGATTTCGAGCATCGCGCGCTCACCAGCCGTTCCGACCGCAATAGCCGCCTTCGACACTCCGCGCCGCGTCGCAAACGCCCACGCCTTCGGGTGGGTGAAGGCAAGTCCTAGGTCGTTGCTGCGAAATTCGGCGGTCTTCGGCGCTTGCGCGAATGCCAAAGCCAGCAGCCAACCCACGCTCATCGTATGCCTCGCAAGAACCCAAGCCGCGGGCGAGCCGCCCGCGTCTGGATTATGGACGATCCAGGCTGCACCCCCGTATCATCGCCTCGCCCGAAGAGCCCGAAATTAAGTGGGGAAAACCTCCGCCGAAAAGCGGCCCACGTGGTGTTAAACTGACCTTCTGCGCATCCCTTCAAAGGGGGCGTCCGTCTTTCCTATGCCTAATGATACGCTCCAAGACTCGCTGGCTGAAAAGCGGTGGCTCCAAGCTCTCGCCAAGGGCGATCCCCAGGCGTTGGGCGGCATCTACGAGATGTATGGAGAGCGCATCTTTCGCTACGCCTACCGGATGCTCGGCAACCGAACGGACGCCGAGGACGCGACCGCGGAGACCTTCCTTAGAGTGCTCCGGCGCTCGGGCGAGCTTCGCGCCGACGGCGCCTTCCGGACATGGCTCTTCCGCATCACGCGGAATCTCTGTATCGACAAACTGCGGCAGCACAAACTCCTGGAGCTGCCGCCCGACGCTCAATATTCCGGCTCGGAAGACCGGGCGACCCTGCGGATCACAGTCCACCAGGCGCTCGCCGATCTGCCCGTCGAATATCGCGAGCCGCTCGTCCTCTGCGACTTGGAGGACATGGCCGCGAGAGAGGCCGCGGAGGTCCTCAAAATCAGCGTCCCCGCGCTGAAATCGAGGCTTTACAGAGGACGTAGAGCCCTCCGCGACAAGCTTGGAGGAACCATGGAGAGGAGCTATGAATCAGGACCTGTATCTAAAGCTCGTTGATCTATACGCGGCAAGAGAGTTGCCCACCGAACTCGAAGAGGATATCGAGGCGCGGGCGGGTGACGATCTCGAGCTTGCCGAGGACATGCACACGCTGCGCGCGACGGTGGACGCCCTTCGCGATCTGCCCGCGCCCGAATACACGGAGGAGTCGTAT
>JACOSL010000049.1 GCA_016179045.1 Fimbriimonas ginsengisoli
GGCGAGGTAGCGGATGGTCGCGTGGCGATACTCCAAATACCTCTCGTCGAGCGCCTCGCCCAGACCAACCGCAAGCGCCTCGAGGTCGCGGCCCGCCAACCCCCCGTAGGTGGTGAAGCCCTCGGTGAGGATTAACACATTTCGCGCCTGCTCGGCGAGGGCGTCGTCGTTGAGCGCGAGAAAGCCGCCGATGTTGCCGAAACCGTCTTTCTTCAGGCTCATCGTGGCGCCGTCGGCATAGGAGAACATCTCGCGTGCGATCTCGCGCGGGGTCTTGTCGGCATAGCCCAGCTCGCGCTGCTTGATGAACCAGGCGTTCTCCGCAAAGCGGCATGAGTCGACGATGAGCGGCTTGCCATAGCGGCGCAAAGTCTGGCTGACCTGGCGCAGATTTTCCATCGAGACCGGCTGGCCGCCGCCCGTGTTATTGGTCACCGTCACCATCCCGAACGGCACGCTGAAGCCGGCCGCGCCTGCCAGGGGATGGCTTTCGCCTCGGCGCTCCGCTTCCAGCACCGACTCCAGCTTGGCGACGTCCACGTTGCCCTTGAAGGGATACGGGCTGTCGAAATCCTTGGCCTCGTCGACGACGAGATCGAGGGCGACCGCGCCCGTGAACTCCACGTTGGCCCGGGTCGTATCGAAGTGGTTGTTGTTCGGGATGGCCTTGCCCGGGCCGCACGTTAGCGAGCACAGAATCTTCTCCGCCGCCCGCCCTTGGTGGGTGGGGATCACGTGCTTGAGCCCCCAGATTCCGCGCACCGCCTCCTCGAATCGCCGAAAGCTCTTCGAGCCCGCGTAGCTCTCGTCGCCCAGCATCAGCGCCCCCCATTGCGCGGCCGACATCGCGCTCGTGCCGCTGTCGGTGAGGAGGTCGATCAGCACCTTGTCCGCATCGATGCGAAACGGGTTCCAGTGCGCCTCGCGCAGGATGGCGGCGCGCTCCTCGCGGGTGGTAAAGCCGATCGGTTCGACCGCCTTGATGCGGAACGGCTCGATGATCTCGGACATCGCCCTATTCTAGGCGCAATGGGATGGTCCGAAAACAGAAACGGTGAGCGAGCCTAGGGACGGGGCGAGCGAGCCAAAGAGGATCGCTCGCTTGCGAAACCCTCCCGGTACAATTCAGCCTGGCCCAAGGGCCATCTCCCCCTTGCCATGGACCAGGCGCACATCCGCAATTTCTGCATCATCGCCCACATCGACCACGGCAAGTCGACCCTCGCGGACCGGCTCATCGAGCGGTGCGGCGCGGTGCGCGGCGCGGCGCGGGAGCAAATGCTCGACACGATGGACATCGAGCGCGAGCGGGGCATCACGATCAAGATGACGGCGGTGCGGCTCAGCTACAAGGCGCGCGACGGCGGCGTCTACGAGCTCAACTTGATCGACACCCCCGGCCACGTGGATTTCACCTACGAGGTCTCGCGCAGCCTCGCCGCCTGCGAAGGCGCGCTGCTGGTGGTGGACGCCAGCCAAGGCGTGGAGGCGCAAACCATCGCCAACGCCTCGCTCGCGATGACCCAGAACCTCGAAATCGTGCCCGTGATCAACAAGATCGACCTGCCTCACGCCGACGTCGCGCGGGCAAGGGAGGAGATCGAGCACGCGGTGGCGATCGATGCCTCGGGCGCGGTGCTCTGCTCGGCCAAGACGGGCGAGGGCATCGAGGAAATCCTGGAGGCGATCGTGCATCGCATGCCGCCACCTTCGGGCCGGCCCGACGCGCCTCTGCGCGCGCTCATCTTCGATTCGCACTTCGATTCCTACCAAGGGGCGGTGGCTTATGTGCGGGTGGTGGACGGCAGCGTGCGTGCGAGGCAGAAGATTCGGATGATGGCCACCGGCTCGCAGTTCGAGGTGGATTCGGTTGGGGTGTTTCGGCCCTCGCTCGAAGTGGGCGCCGCGCTCGAAACCGGCCAGGTCGGCTTCCTCACCGCCGCGATGAAGACCATCGGCGATGCCGCCGTGGGCGATACCGTCACCGACGCCGAGCGCCCGGCCACCCTACCGCTGCACGGCTATCGCCGCGCCAAGCCGATGGTGTATTGCGGCATGTATCCGAGCGACACCGACCACTACGAGGACCTGCGCGACGCGATCGAGAAGCTGAAGCTGAACGACGCGGCGCTGCACTTCGACCCGGAGACCTCGGTCGCGCTCGGCTTTGGGTTCCGGTGCGGCTTTCTGGGGCTGCTGCACATGGACATCACCCGCGAGCGTCTGGAGCGCGAGTTTGAACTGAACCTGATCCTCACCGCGCCGAGCGTGGACTACGTGGTGCACCGAACCGACGGGTCGACGCTGCACGTCGCGAACCCAAGCCTCATGCCCCCGCCCACCGAGATCGCCTCGATCGAAGAGCCAACTGTGAGCGCCTCGATCATGGTCCCGACAGAGTACGTGGGGGCGGCGATGACCCTATGCCAAGAGCGGCGCGGCATCTATCGGCGCAGCGAATACCCCTCGCCGCTGCGCGTGATCTTGCACTACACCCTGCCCCTCGCCGAGATTTTGCTCGACTTCTTCGACAAGCTCAAGTCGTCAACCCGGGGTTACGCCAGCTTCGACTACGAGCTGAGCGACAACATCCAGACCGACCTCGTGAAGGTGGACATCCTGCTGAACGGCGAGGCGGTGGACGCGCTGTCGTTCGTGGTGCACCGCCAGTTCGCGTACGGGCGGGGCAAGGCGATGGTGGAGCAGCTTCGCAAGGTGGTGCCGCGCCAGCAATACGAGGTTCGGATTCAGGCCGCGATCGGGGCGAAGATCATCTCGGCGGAATCGGTGAAGCCGTACCGCAAGAACGTGACCGCCAAGTGCTACGGCGGCGACGTCACCCGCAAGCGCAAGCTGCTTGAGAAGCAGAAGGAAGGGAAGAAGCGGATGAAGCAGATCGGCAGCGTCGAACTGCCGCAGGAGGCGTTCCTGAGCGTGCTGAAGGTTGGGGATTAGATCCGGTCACTCGATACGGTCCCGCTTCTCCAGGTTGTGGCGCTGGCACAGGAGTTGAATGTTGTCCGGATTTGTGCTCGAGCCTCCCTTTGAGTAGGGCAAGATGTGGTCAAAGTGCAAATCAGTGGTTGCGCCGCAACGCCGACACTTGCCGTGGTCACGCCGGAAGACCTTGACCTTCACTTCGGACGGTATTAGCCGACTCGGTTGCGGTTGGGTAGGCAACGTTGCATCATCGAACGATCTTGACGTGATCCGGAGCTCGAACACGCAAACTCGCCGCTTTCCGTCAGATTCCATGCTGGCGTCGGTAAGTTCGAAGAGACCATTGAACACCCATACTCCTGCTCTGATCTTCTCGTAGACACGTACCAAATGCGGGATGCCACTTTGGCGGTAACTCTCGGCCGCCTGGAAAAAGAGTCCGTTCTGCGTCAACGTACCGAAAAGCGTGGCGAGGGGCTGGTCGACGGTGCCTTTGTGGGGATGACCATAAGCATCGTGGCCAACGTAAAGGAGCGCTGTTCCGTCAGCGGCAAGTCGATCCGGGTAAGGCGCCCCCTTCCGTTGCGACATCAAGACAATTGAATAGCCCTTGCCCGCCCCAAAGTTCATGCCCTGTTGCAGCATCTTGCCTTCCACCATGCACATCTCGGCATGGCTGAGCACATCTCCCGGCCGAGGGCCAGCTGAGTTGATCCTAGACATTGGAGCCTCGCTCTGTCGATTATGCTGCCGCAGGAACCGATCTCACGGGCCTCCGGCTCCGCTAAACTCATCCCGTGCTGCGCGTGGAGGGGCTGGGGGTGAGGTTTGGGCGCGCGTGGGTGCTGCGCGGCGTCAGTTTCTCCCTCGAAAAGGGCCAGAGCCTGGCCGTCACCGGGCGCAACGGCGCGGGCAAGTCGACTTTGCTCAAGCTAATCGCGGGGCTGCTAACGCCCAGCGAGGGGCGGGTGGCGATGCCGGAGGGCGATCCGCGCCGCACGATGGCCCTCAGCGCCCTCGACGGCGCGCTCTACCCCTGGCTCACCCCGCGCGAGCACCTGCGCCTTGCCGCCGATCTGCGCGGCTGCGAGCACCGGGAGGCGGAGCTTCTCGACCGGGTGAACCTGACTGTTGCGGCGCACAAGGCGGCTTCTGAGCTTTCCACCGGCATGAGGGCGCGGCTGAAGCTGGCGATGGCGATCCAGGCCGATCCGTGGCTGCTGCTGCTCGACGAGCCGGGGGCGGGGCTCGACGAAGAGGGTCGGGCGCTGCTCGATGTGATCGCGCGGGAGCAGGTTGAGCGCGGGGCGCTCGTCGTGGCCACCAACGACCCCGCCGAGCGGCGGCTGGGGACTCACGAACTGGCGCTGGAGGGGAAGGCGTGAGCGCGAGCCAGGCGGTCGCCCAAGGTTGCTCGTCGCTGGTCGCTGGTCGCATCTCCCTTGTCGCTCGTCACTCGTGGCTCGTCCTTCGCCCGATCACCCACCCCCTGCCCCCTCCCTCAAGGGAGGGGAAAGAATTCTCTTGGCTGCGCTCACGCCCTCCGGGCGCTCGCTTGCCACTATTTACCGGCGCCATCCATGGCGCCGTTCGGATTCCGCGAAGGGGCATGCAGATCAATTGCAAAGCCGCCGCAGAACTGCTCCCAATCGCCATCGTTCGACAACCGTTCGACCATCGTCCGACAACCGTCCGACCATCGTTCGACCCGCCCGGAGCACGCCATGACTAACCCCTGGCGCCGCGAGATTGGGGCGGTGTTCGCCAAAGAGCTCGCGGTCGAGCTGCGCTCGAAAGCGGGGCTCATGACCGCCGGGCTATTCGGCCTGTCGGCCGTGGTTGCGATCGCGATGGCCTCTTTCAACCAGAACGTGTCCCCCACGCTTGCGGCAGGGCTGATCTGGGTGGTGCTCATCTTCGCCTCCGCGGTCGCGTTGCCGAGGGCGTTTCTGGTCGAGGAAGAACAGGCGACCGCTGACCTGCTTCGCATGATCGCAAGGCCGCACGCCGTGTTCTGGGGCAAGGCGCTGTTCAACCTCGCCCAGATGCTGGTCATCGGCCTAGTCACAAGCGGCCTTTACCTGCTGTTCTCGGCCCGACCAACGCCCCAGCCAGGGCTGTTCGTGCTCACGATCGCGCTCGGCTGCGCGGCGCTGGCGGGCACGGTAACCTTATGCGGCGCACTGGTGGCGCAAGCGGCGAACCGTGCCTCGCTCGCGGGGGCGGTTTCGGTGCCGCTCTTGATTCCGCTCGCTGCCCTCGGCGTAGCCGCGCTAAGAACGGCGCTCGGCGATCCCGGCGCGGGCGAGCAGGCGGCGGCGGGGCTCGCGGGCTATGCGGCGGTCACCCTCGCGGTGGGGCCGCATCTTTATGCGGCGGTGTGGAAAGGATGAGCGGACTCGGCAAGGCGCTTCTAGGACTGGCGGTGGCGGCAGCCGCCGCCCTCAGCTTGCTCGGCCCGGACGCGATCCGGGTTGAAAAGCCAGAACTCGCCCGCATCTTCTTCTGGCACTTCCCCTGCACGATCGCCTGTACCCTGCTGCTGTTCTGGGGCGCATGGCACAGCCTGCGCTACCTGCAAACCCGCGAACCTGCCGCTGACGTGCGCGCCACCTCCGCCATCGAGCTGTCGCTCCTGTTCGGCCTGCTCGTGA